>JAOHHD010000003.1 GCA_028117185.1 Luminiphilus sp. | reverse complement strand
AATCATTAATGAAGGTAGTAGAAAACATGTCAACAGTAACGGGTACCGTGAAGTGGTTCAATGAGACCAAAGGCTATGGATTTATCGCACAAGAAGACGGGCCGGATGTCTTTGTACACTTCAGCGCTATTCAAGGTGACGGATTCAAGACCCTGACCGACGGCCAGAAGGTTGAGTTCACTGTCACAGACGGCCAAAAAGGCCCTCAAGCGGAAAACGTCAACCCGCAGTAGGCTCTTCGCCGGAAACATGCTTTCCGGCTACGTTACTCCCCCTCACCTGCACCATGTCATCTCAATGGCCAGCAGGCGGTAGACAGGCATATCTTGCTTAAGGGCGTAACAGTCTCACAGTCAGCGGCGTCATGACATCGCGACAACAACTAAAAAGGGGCCCTTAGGCCCCTTTTTCTTTTTCTGCTCATGAGTCGTCTGCGATCAGAAAATATCTTTCTGCAGCTCAATCTGACGTTGTTCCTCACTCGCAATGTACTTAATCCACTGCTTCGAATACTTTTCAGACCGCTCGTCCTTTCCAGCATCTCGGAACGCGCGCCTCGCTTTGTTGTATTCACCCAAATTAAAGTAGGACATACCAAGCACCAACCTCGCTTGGTCAGGACGCTTCACGCCGCCGCGCTTCAAGCCCTTCTGCACTGACTCGGCGGCCTTTGCAAATTGGTCACCGTCCAGGTAGACATTGCCCAGGCGCACGTATAACTCTCCCTCATCTGACTTTGCTGCCGCTTTCTCCATCATGGGAATCGATTTCTCAACTTCTCTCGCCTGCGCCCAAGCGCTACCGGCGAGCTCATAGTTCTTGGATTTCTCCTCCACAAGCTCTTCATCTAAGCCTTTCTGAATCACTGAACCCGCGTAATAAGGCGCCTCTGCGTTCAGGTACAGGTAGGCCATCGTCACGAGCTCGCTACTGCGGTCCAAAAACCCTTGCTCGTAAGCCGCTTCCATCAAAGCCAGCTGACGGGTTTCGTCTTTTTTCTCACCATACAGGTGCGACGCCTGCACCCAATACTGCTTCTTCGGGTAATAAATAATCAGCGTATTCAACACGTCCAACGCCGAGTCGAAGTCTTCCTTATCGAAGTACAGGAACCTCGCTAAGTTGTACCACTGCTCTTTAGGCAACTTACCCTCGCCTTCATGCATAGCAATGGCAGTCTCTACATTCTGGAGGGCCGCGTTGTAATTTTTGACTTGGTAATAACCCTGTGCCAGCAGTACATAAGCGCCGGCATTGGGTTTCTCGTTCAAGTTGAACCATACGAGTAATGCATCAATGCCTTGCTGCCACTTCTCTTGCACAAAATACAGCTGAGCAATCGTAAACCGGGTGTTAATCTCCATTGCCAGTGGGATGTCAGGTTGCGCAATCACAAGCTCGTAGTAGCGCAATGAGCCCTGATAATCTTCCTTAGAGTAGCTGAGGAAAGCCTGCAAATTATAGACGTTGGCCAACTCATAGCTGTTGAGCGCGCGTTTGCCCTCTTCGGAGATCATGTCGTCTAGAATCTCTTTTGCACCGACATAATTTTTCTCTTCAGCCAGTACTTGCGCCTCTGCTAGCCGCTCGTAAACCTTATTGCGCAGCGCCGGTGTACGGCGCGTTTCACGCGTATCCTTTTTTTCTTCTTGGGCAAAAGCCTGTGGAATCAGCGACAACGAGGGTGTCGTACGATCGATTAATACTGTGGCAAACATCGCCAATGTCACTAGGACTGTCAGTCGACAAAACGAAAAAAATGTCATGGCTGCGCCTTTCAACTTAGTTTTCCAGCTCGTAAGTGAATTTATTCTGTACACCCGCCACTTCAATGGGCTCGCCGTCTACTACTCGTGGCTTGTACTTAAACTTTGTCGATGCCTTAACGGAAGCCCGCTCAAAAATACCTTTAGGTGAGCAATCCACCGCGAAAGGGTCTCGAATTGAACCCGTCTTCGTGACGGTATATTCGACGATACAGTACCCGGAAATACCGCGGGTCTGTGCGCGTCGAGGATAAATAGGCGCCACTTTCACAATGGGGAGATACTCACCATCACCCGAGGACATCCCTGATGCATTGAGATTGAGGTTGATACCGGTGACAGGGGCTGTATTGGCCACATTCATATCTAGCTGAGTATCAAATTGGATCGGCTCAAGATCGGGCGGGGGCTCCTCTGGATCCTCCACTTTCTCTGGCTTCACTTCTTTCAAATTGGTTTCGATTGTCTTATCCGGCACGACGATATCAGCGATCTTGCGGGCCTTTGAATCGTCCTGCTCATAATCACGATCAATTAACTTAAACATGATTAAGAAGAGCGCAATAGCAACCGGCACCGCAAGAGCGGCACTCAGGGCGACACGAGCAGAACTACCCATAACGATTAAGCCTCTTCATCCGTGGAGATACAGGGCGGCGCAGTAAGAATAGGCCGCACAATATCAATCAGATCTTCTACCACGTAGGCCGGCGTCTCCCTATCCACCTGCACGACAATATTAGCCTGAGGCGCCTCTTTCTTCGCGGCCTCCGCAGTGCGCATCACGCGATCTAATGGAACCTTATTCTTGTTATAAAAAATATCGCCGTTACCATCAACCGCAAAAATAATGGTTCCCCGCTCGCAAGCTTCCATTGTAGAGGCCTGCGGCTTCAACAGCTCAACGCCGGGCTCCTTAACGAACGAGGAGGTCACGATGAAGAAAATCAGCATAATGAAAACGACGTCGAGCATTGGCGTCAAATCAATTTGACTGCCTCCTTCATCGGCTCCTGGCCTCGCCTGATCACGCATACCCATAACTTTATTCCTTAACGATCAGAGGCCCAGTTAACAGCCCCAACCCCAGATTCTCGGGCGGCATCTGCCACGTCAATCACAATCCCTGCTTCGGCACCTTTCTCTACTTTGATCGTAACAGGCGCCTCGGGATCTTCCGCTAGTAAGCGCTGTATATTCGCCCGCACGGCGCGAATATCGACTCGCCGATTCTCCATCCAAATCTGATTATCCGCCGCGACCTCCACAACAATACTCGTGGAATCCTCTGGGTTATCGGGTTGGTTCTTATCGGGACGGTTCACTTCAACCCCCGCTTCCTTAATAAACGAGGCAACCACGATGAAGAAGATCAACATGATAAACACGACGTCCAGCATCGGTGTCAGATCAATCTCTGCGCCGTCCTGTTCCTTTTGCTTGGCGATTTTCCGCATAACTTCCTCGATCCAGCGAGAGGATCAGTGATCCGACGTCAATTGATCTGTGAGGAGCTGTTGCTCCCGATTAGTGATGCGTTGCAAGTAGGTGTTAGCGAATAATCCAGACAACGCGGCCACCATGCCTGCCATCGTCGGAATCGTTGATCGCTCTACACCGCCCGCCATGGACTTTGCATCACCACCACCGGTCACTGCCATCACGTTAAAGACTTCGATCATGCCCGTTACAGTGCCCAACAATCCAAGCAGTGGGCACAATGCGACGCACGTGGCAATCACATTCATATTGTCGTTAATTAGCTCGCGACTCTCAGACAGCAAACGCTCCCGGATCTTTTTAGCGTTCCATGATTTTCGCTCATCCCGTCCTTCCCAATTTGCCAGCACCGCAGCACGGTCCTGCTTCCAGACAGAAGCGAAATACCAGGCTCGCTCAAAAATCAGCGTCCACATAAACAACACTAGTATGGCAATCAGCCACAACACGTCCCCGCCCTTTTCCATAAAGGCAAGAATGATCTCGAAGATACCCATGAGCCGCTAGCCTCCCCGAGAAATCAGTTGTGCGCTCGCTCGGAATGCTCCGCCACAATGCCCGTAGCTTGCTCGTTCAGCACATGAATAATGCGCTGCGAACGCCCATTCACCACTGTGTGCAGCAATACCGTCGGTATCGCAACCAGCAGACCCAACACCGTCGTTACCAATGCGGAAGAGATACCACCGGCCATCGCCTTGGGGTCGCCCGCACCAAAGATAGTGATCGCCTGGAACGTAATGATCATACCTGTCACGGTACCTAGCAGTCCCATTAGCGGCGCCACCGCGGCAATTATTTTCAGCAGCGTGAGGCCTTGCTCGAGTTTTGGCGTTTCACTCAGTACTGCCTCAGCCATTTTCAACTCAAGTGTTTCGGGGTCCATGTTGGGATTATCTTCGTGGACCTTTAAGACTCGTCCCAAAGGATTATCGGCACGTGCCGACGTCGATTTGAGCTGAGAAGACACTTTACCGCCCACAGAAGTCAGGACGATCAATCGGAATATGGCAAGGATAAAGGCAAAGGTTCCCACTGCCGTAATGGCGTAACCAACATATCCGCCCTGGTGCCACCGCTCAGAAATAGTGGGACTGTCGATAATGGCTGCCAAGAAAGAGCCGCCGGTAGGACCAGTCGGGTCAATACCAAATTGCGATAACCCGGATTGCGCCGACGCTAAGTCTTGCGCCTGCCCGTTGAAACCACCACCGGGCTGCCGAGGCAACTCAGATAATTGATCAACGTTAAAGGAGAGATAATTACCGTCAGTGTCGATAATATTAAAGGCGCCAACACGCACGACCTCTCGCTCGCTCAGCTCACCCGACGGTGTCGCGACCTTAGCGGTATAGCGGCTGATCTCACCTTGCTCACGAATCTCTCGCAACAGCTCGAACCACACTTTCTCAATCTCATCGATACGCGGCAGCTGATCTGACCCGGACATCTTGGCGATCAGCCCCTTTAAGAACCCTTCACGCCCCGGATACTCAGAACTCACCAGAGAGACCTCAACGTTAGACGCTAAATCGCCCGACGCCGCTGTTAAATGACCAAACAGTTCAGACAAGGTGCCCAATCGCTCTTTCAGCTGCTCTTGCTTGGCGGCAATCAGCAGCTCATTTTCCTCAAACTTTTTCTCTAATCGCGCAGACCGCCGCTCTTCCCGCAAGCGCTCGTCTTCGGCACGCTTTAGTGCCGCAGCTTGGTTGGCTTTGTCGCTGGAGAAGCGCTGTTCGCGCGCTTGATTTTCTGCCGAAGCTCGTGCCTGCCCTCGCTCTACTAACTCGAGAAGCTGGTCGAGATTTTCAGCAGCAATTTCCTGCGGAGTAGGGGGTGGCGGCGCCTCGACTTCTGCCTCAGCCTCTTGGCCGAGCGTGAAGGGCGTAAATAGCGCGCTTGCCAGCGCCAGAGCAGATACTTTCAGAAATTGAGAACGCATTTCAGTTCGCCTCCGGGGCTGATACGGGCATATTCAATAATTCGATCGTCGCCTGCTTCTTCGCAATACGAACGCCTTTACGAACCGCTGCAGCATAATCACCGGAAGATAACTCCTCCCAAGTTTTCGTCTCTCGGTTCCAGGCACCTGTCTCGGCGCCATCTGTACTCTGATACACCAGCGCCACGCGGCCAATACGCAAGATGTCGACTTCGCGCTCTGCACCGTTGAGATCAATCGAGTCGCTGTAAGACTCAATACCGCGCCCGTATTGCAATTCGATCGAGTAGAGCTCTAACACTTGACGATACGCCTCGGCAGAGGTGACGTCAGAGCGATCCATATTGGCCCGAACGGCTTCGATATTACCCAAGCGGGTATCGAGGTCGAAAGGCATATCGAATTGGATAAACTGCTCGAGTCCGTCAAGCATCCGCGTCACCAATGGCGGAATCTGGCGCTGAATGACTGACGCTTCGGAAATAGAGGCGTCAATATCGGTGATGCGCTTCTCTTGGTTGGCAATCTGGCGCTCCAAACGGGCGTTGTAGACCTTGAGGCCATCTACCTGCTTCATGACCGTTTTGTAATCGGACAACAGGCTAGCTGTCTCATCCGCCAATCGGTCAATTTTAGCCTGGGAAGCCTTGGCCGCCACTGCACGTTCCTTGCCCACCTCGACGATGGGGTCGATGGACTGCGCGCCGGCCAGCGACGCACTACCGCCGACACAAATTGCCAACAGTAAACTTTTAAGTCGAGTCGTAGTCATGGGATCGATACTTCCTCTCAAAGCAGAATCTGGAAAGTGTCAGCCGAAGCCAACCCTTGTTTGAAGCTAATTTAGTGACGCAGTTATTTGTATAATATCGCGTCTGCCTACATCGGGGGGGGGGAATTTAACCTGTCCGTTTCGCCAACGCAAATTATTTGCCAACAGCCCCTATCGTGCAGCAGTGTCATGCGGCGGCGCTAACTCAACAATTGTGAAGGCATGACTATTGCCATCTGCAACGTCATAAGCAGTTTGCGCGATCTCGCGCCACTGCGCTAAAAGATCAAGATCAAATACTACGTCGCCATCAACCGCACCATGAACCCGCGTTAAAACCACTTTATCGGCTCTCGGTAATGCCAGTCGGTATATTTCAGCGCCTCCCACTACCATAGCCGCGTCAGCGCCATCAATGAGGGCCTGATCGAATGCGCGCTCCAAGGCGTCTGAAATGTTATGACAGGTTGTCACGCCGTCATGGTGCCAACTCGGGTCCCGAGTGACCACAATATTGGATCGGCCAGGCAGCGGAAAACCGACGCTATCAAACGTTTTGCGCCCCATAATGATAGGTCGCCCCAATGTTGTCCGCTTAAAATGGCGCAAATCATCGGGTAAATCCCACGGTAACGCGTCTCCCCGTCCGATCACGCCATTTTCAGCCGCCGCGAGCACCAAGACCACGGGAATATCGTTATCTTCACGAGATCCTGTCATCAGATCGCCACCGGTGCCGGTATATTCGGCGCGGGGTCATAGCCCACGAGCTCAAAATCGTCAAAGTGGTACCCATAAATAGACTCTGGGCGGCGCAAAATGTGCAATGACGGGCAAACCCCAGGCACGCGATCAAGCTGCGTCGCTACCTGCTCACTGTGATTGCTGTAGAGATGAGCGTCGCCCAGCGTAATCACCACCTCTCCCGGTATTAAGTCACATTGCTGTGACAACATGTGAGTCAGCAACGCCACCGACGCAATATTGAAAGGTAGCCCTAAAAACGCATCGCTTGAGCGAATATAGAGCTGCGCAGAGAGTGTTTTGTTGGCGACATAGAATTGATAGAGAAGATGGCAAGGCGGTAGCGCCATTTTACCGGCTCGAACATTATCCTGTGGGCTGATCGTCTCGTCAGGCAAATATTCGACGTTCCAAGCGTGAAACAAGATGCGGCGGCTGTCAGGCCGATGCAGCAGACAATCCACCACGTAGTCGATTTGATTAATACTACCGCCGTCGCGGGTAGGCCATGCATGCCACTGCGCGCCGTAGAGCGGTCCAAGCTCCCCGTCCTCGGTTGCCCACTCATCCCAAATACGCACGCCATTTTCGCGCAGCCACTGCGTGTTAGTGTCGCCGCTCAGAAACCAAATCAGTTCGTTCACGACACTTTTAAAATGCACTTTTTTGGTGGTGAGAAGCGGGAAGCCCCGCGTAAGATCAAAGCGAAGCTGACGACCAAACACGGACCGAGTGCCCGTGCCGGTGCGATCGCCACGATCAATCCCGTGATCGCGAATATCGTTTAATAAGTCAAGATACGCCTGCATGCTATCCTCATCGATGGGTCGGCCGATAAGCCCGATAAAGTAACCAGAAGCCTGCCATCAACATTGGCACACACAATAACTGGCCTCGCGTCATCCAGCCCATGGCATCAAAGCCAATATGGGCGTCCGGCTCGCGGAAAAACTCCGCTAAAAATCGAAACAGGCCATAGCCCATCAAAAAAACACCGGATACGGCCCACTTGGGCCGCGACTGTTTACTAAACCATAAGAGCAGGAAGAATAAGATACAACCCTCCAGTGCAAACTGGTAGAGCTGCGACGGGTGTCGCGCCAAAGCCAGTGGATCCCGAGGAAAAACCATCGCCCAGGGAATGTCAGCACTTCTGCCCCATAGCTCCTGCCCAATAAAATTACCCAATCGACCTAAAGCGAGGCCAACGGGTGCTAGAGGGGCAACAAAGTCCAGCAGCCTCCCTGCCTCAATGTGGTGCTGTCTCGCAAATAGTGTCATCGCCACCAGTACACCCAAGAAACCACCGTGAAAAGCCATGCCGCCTTCCCAGACCCTAAACAGCCAAAGCGGATCGTCCATAAGACGATCGAATCCGTAAAAAAGGCTATAGCCCAGCCTTCCTCCAATCACGATGCCGACCGCCGCATAAAAAATGAGGTCATCGACTTGATGTCGCTGAAGCGGTGCATGGGGCTGTGCCGCTCGATGACGCGCCAACCACCACGCAAAGCCGAGGCCGCAGAGATACGTCAGGCCATACCAATGAATGGTAATCGGGCCCAACGCGATCGCAACGGGATCAATATTGGGATAGGGCACCACTTAATCGTCACCACGGCGTCTGAGAAAAATATCGAGCCCTCGCTGACTCAGTGCCGAGTCTAATGCTGCCATCACTTCCTGAGCTGACCTGAGGGGCAACAACGTGGCCATCAGATCAGCCAGCTCAAGCGCACTGAAGGCACTTAAAACACGCTTCACTAAGGACAAGCTTCCCGCGTTCATTGACAGCTGATCGAACCCCATCGCAACCAATAATGGCGCAGCGCGAGGGTCACCCGCCAACTCACCGCAAATGCTGACCGATTTTTTCTCACTATGCGCGGCTTTGATGATGTGGGCGAATGCTGCCAGCACTGCCGGATGCAGCGCTTGGTAAAGGGCTGCAACGCGGGCATTACCGCGGTCGACCGCCAATAAGTATTGCGTCAGGTCATTAGAGCCCACTGATAAAAAGTCGGCCTCTTGTGCCAGCGGCCCCGCCAAGTAGACCGCGGCAGGCACCTCGATCATGACGCCAATGGCGGGCAGAGATGCGGTAAAACCCTCACTGATTACTTCATCGTGACATCGGCCAATCAACGCCCGTGCAGAACGAAGCTCGTCAATTGCAGTCACCATAGGTAATAAAATGCGCAAATTATCGAGGCCCTCGTTAGCCTTCAGCATGGCGCGCACCTGTGTCAGAAAGATTTCGGGATGATCCAGCGTCACGCGAATCCCACGCCAACCCAAAAAGGGGTTTGATTCTTCAATAGGAAAGTACGGCAAGGCTTTATCGCCACCGATATCGAGTGTCCGCATCGTCACAGGTGCAGGATGAAACGCCTCTAACTGCTCGCGATACAGCTGACGCTGCTCCTCCTCACTCGGGAATCGATCGCGTAATAGAAAGCTGACTTCGGTTCGGTAAAGACCCACCCCCTCAGCCCCGAACTCCCGCGCCCTTTGTATATCGGCAGCGACACCCGTATTGACCCAGAGGGGGATAATTTTGCCATCTGAGGTTTGCGCAGGCTGTGACGCCAATGGCGTGAGCTCCTCAAATAGCGCCTCGTCCTCTGCGAGCAGTGCTTCAAAGCGCGCTAACAAGTCGTTATGGGGATTCACATAGATTCGGCCGTTGTAACCGTCGACCACAAGGCGCTGATCAGGAAGTCGCTTGAGCGGCAAATCCTCCACACCCACCACCGCGGGAATACCCATGGCTCTTGCCAAAATCGCGGTATGGCTATTGGCACTTCCTCGCATCGATACAATGCCGGCGAGCCGCTCCCTGGGAATCTCGCCCAGCGTGGCAGCGGTTAACTCCTCTGCCACTAGAATAGTGGAGGCAGGATAATCCACCTCCTGGCGACTGGCGTCCTGTAGATAACTCAGCACACGAGTCCCTAAGTCACGGACATCAACTGCCCGCTCACGGAGGTAAGAGTGATCTAAACGCTCAAAATGTCGGATATGACGCAACATAACCTGACTCAATGCGCCCTGCGCCCACTCGCCGGCTTTAATCAGGGCGGCGACCTCACTTCCCAAAACCGAATCATCAAGAATGCTGAGGTAGACACCAAATAACGCATGGTCCTCCGGTCCCAGCTCTGTGACTAAGTTGTCCGCCACTTGCTGTATATCGCTGCGAACACTGGCGAGTGCCTCACGAAAAGCCCGTAATTCGGCAACCCGATCGTCTGCTTTACGCGACGCCACCGTCTGCAAATCAGCTACTGGCGAAATCCAAGCCGCTGTGCCAATGCCAATGCCTGCGCAAGCGGCAACGCCCGAGAGCCTCGCCGCGCTCTCGGTAACGGCAGCCACTGCCACCGTCTGTCCAATAGCGCCCGCTAGCTCCGCATGGGCAATCACCCCAGCGAGCTGGGCGGAAACGGTAACCAGAAAGGCTTCTTCATCCTCAGAAAACCGACGATGATCACCCTGCTGCACCACCAATACGCCTAAAAGATCCCGCTGATGGATAATGGGGGCGCCTAAAAACGCGTTAAACGGCTCCTCGCCTAAACCATCTACCAGCTGAAATTGAGGGTGAGCAATCGCATTGTCCAGGTTGAGCGGCTCCTCGCGTGTCGCAACCCAGCCCACCAACCCTTCATCGAAGCCCAATCCAAACTGCCCTACTTTGTCCGAGTTAAGGCCCTCAGTGGCCCGAAATATCAACTTCTGACTCGCCTTATCGCGCAAATAAATCGTACAGACATCAGTCCGCATCGCCGCTCTAACCTGAGCCACAATCAGATTTAACGCGTCCTCAAGCGAGTCAGCATCGTTAACATCCTGAATGAGCCGGCGCAGCAGTTCGAGCATCAACGACCCCCGCGACGTCTACGAGCGTGTTTGCGCTGCGGACTGAGCCGACCCACTAGTTGCGTGAGCGCCTGCCGGTAAACGGCCTGCTTAAAGTCCACCACAGCTGAAATGGGATACCAATAAGTCACCCAGCGCCAGTGATCAAATTCTGGGGTGTCATCCGTATCCAGCCTGATCTCGCTCTCGGGTGCCGTTAATCTCATCAAAAACCAAACCTGTTTCTGGCCGATGCAAACGGGATCTTCAGAGTGGCGAATAAACCGCTTAGGTAGTCGATAATGCAACCAGCTCTGGGTTCGTCCTAATACTTTTACCATGTCTGGCTTGAGCCCGACCTCTTCCTCCAGCTCGCGGTGCATTGCGCCCTCTGGCGTTTCTCCTCGATGAATCCCACCTTGTGGAAATTGCCACGAATCCCTGCCATTGACCCGGCGCCCCCAGAGCACTTGGTCATCTTGATTACAAATGACAATGCCGACATTAGGCCGAAAGCCGTCTTTGTCGATCACTCTGTCGCTGTCTACTTCTGAATTCAAGATCCGATACCGAGTCGTTGCACATGAGTTGAGCCAAACGGGATTGTGACGCAGGCCCCCAGTCCGTATTCTTCCACACATCCTCTGTCAACGGGACTCACCGACGAGGTCTTATTTTTTTGGGAGCAACCGAGCAACGCCATGGCCCTCGCTATCTTTGACCTCGATAATACGTTACTCGCCGGCGACTCTGACCATCGGTGGGGGGAGTTCTTAGTCGAAAAAGGCTTGGTAGACGCGGCAAACTTTGCGCGCGCTAACGACCGGTTTTACGAGGATTATCAAGCTGGCAGCCTCGATATGACGGCCTACCTTCAATTTGTACTCGCTCCCCTCACGGGCAAAAGCAGGGCATCCGTGCGCGCGTTACAGCGGCAATTTATGGCTGAATGTATCGAACCCATGCTATTGGACAAGGCGTTTGCGCTTATTGACCATCATCGCGTAGCCGGTGACCAACTGTTGCTCATGACCGCCACGCACAGCGTCGTCGCCGAACCAGTCGCCGCACGCCTTGGCTTTCAGCACTGGCTGGGTAGCGCCGTCGGCATGATTGACGGCTGCTACACGGGAAAACCAGAGGGACAACCCTGCTTCCAAGCCGGCAAAGTCGCACACCTTTCCGCTTGGCGCAGCCGCCATACTGATGCAAGCGGTGATGAGGACACGTGGTTTTACTCCGACTCTCACAACGACTTACCCCTGCTTAGTGAGGTCGGCCATCCCGTTGCGGTAGACCCAGACCCCTTGCTGGCAGCGCATGCGGAGCGCCAAGGCTGGACGGTGCTCTCACTGCGCCCCTAAACCTGGGCAGCACAAACTAGGGAGTCTCTGCCGCTACTGCGGAGGCGTAGCCGCCCGCATTCAGGAGGGCGTTAAGCTGATGCGGTTCTTCTGGCTGCAAGCGATAAAACCATCCGGCACCATAGGGGTCTTCATTAATGCGCTCGGGGGTATCGGCTAATTCATCATTAACAGCGAGCACCGTGCCCGCTATCGGTGCATAAATATCGGACGCTGCTTTAACCGACTCGACGATGCCTGTGAACCCCGCGGTCAAAACGACGGCTCCCACCGCGGGTAGCTCGACGTACATGACATCCCCCAACGCCTGCTGGGCATGGTCAGTAATGCCGACCGTCACAGAGCCATCCGCTTCCAACCGGGCCCACTCATGGGTGGCCGCATAATGAAGGTTGATTGGATTCTGAGACATGACGACCTCCTCACTCAATAACGATGAAACACATGCTTTGGCAGACTCAAACGAGCAAGACATGAATCGCAAGCAGCCTGTTTTTGAAGGCAAGTGACCCGCGCAATAGCTTTTGTGCCCGTCAGGTCAATTAATGGCTTGCCGCATAAACCATCGCTTGAGCCAACGCTGGCGCTCAACAACATTGAGACCGACATTCCGCAGTATCACAGCGACAGGATGGAGGCTGCCAAAGCCGCGCTTAAATCCTTCCATCGCCGCCATCATGGCAAGATTTTCCGACTTACGTTGCCGTTGGTAACGTTTCAGCGAAACGGCGCTAGCAACAGTGAGACCACTAGCACAGCCCGCCAACAGTTCCTGCGCCAAAATGCGCACATCGGACAGCCCGAGGTTGATGCCTTGTCCAGCCAATGGATGAATGCTGTGTGCCGCATCAGCGACCAATACGAGCGCCTCATCTACGTAATCGATCGCGTGACTTTGTCTCAGTGGAAAACTCAGGCGCGCCCCCACCGCCTCTGCCTGGGGCGCTAATGGCCCCAACGCACAATTTAAAGCGTGAACAAAGGCAGTATCTGACAGTGCTGCAACCTCCGCATGATCCCGCTCATCTAGCGACCAAACCAGTGCTACTTTCGCAGGGTCGGGCAGTGGCAGTAACGCCAACGGACCGCTGTTCAGAAATGCTTGCCAGCACGTCTGTTGATGCGGCGACGATAGCGCAACCGTGCCAACAATCGCACTCTGATGGTAGTCCCAGTCTCGCGTGGGAAGCGCTGTCAGCTGACGTACTTTTGAACGTGCCCCGTCAGCCGCAACAACGAGTTGCACAGAGAAGCATTGCTCACCCGCACAATGAACAGACCAACCGTCCGATCTGCGGGCCATGGATTCCAGTGCACTGTGCCAACGAAGCTCCACACGGCTGCAAGCCTCAACACACTCTATCAACGCCTGCACCGTTTGTCGGTTCTCGACAATGTGCCCGAGGTAGGATGTGCCGATGTCAGCTGCATTAAAAGTGATTCGACCAGTACCGTCGGCATCCCAAACACACATGCTCTCGTAAGGCGCCGTCCGCTCATTAGGGATCTTCTGCCATACCCCGAGCGACTCAAGAAAATGGATGGAAGTGGGTGTCAATGCGCTGACCCTAAGATCCCAGTCGTCTAATGCAACGCCCTCATTGACTGGCTTTGGACGATCAGCGCCATCGATTACCACGACATTCAAATCACTTTTACTCAACGCAATCGCTAAAGACAGTCCGGCAATGCCGGCGCCAACGATCAGCACGTCCGCGTTACGCTCACTGTGGCGCTCAGGCATAGCGCCGGCCTGTTCCAACACTGGCGACTTGTTGCCGGACTGCTGGCAGTAAATCTAAGAGGGCAAGTGATGCATCTCGGGGGACATCCAATAGCGGCCCGCGGCGGTTAAAAAGGGTCGCCAACGCATCGGTACTGTCGACGACAAAGCGCTGCTCAAGGGACACTTGATCGAGATAGGTTTTCAAACTCTGCACACAGCCAATGGGAGCCGAGTGCTGCTGCGTATCGGCGATTGCTTGTGCTAGCAGGCCGGCCTCCCGCAGGGAGAGATTTAGCCCTTGGCCCGCGACGGGGTGCAGCGTGTGTGCAGCGTTACCAACCAAGAGAAAGCCCGAGCGGAACTGCTCTGACGCCGATAACCGCACCAATGGCCACTGGCTGCGACGCCCAATGGCCTTAACGCGCCCTAACCGCCAACCAAATGCATCCTGAAAGTGATTTCTAAAAGCCTCATCGTCCAGATCGCCAAGCGTTGTTGCTGCGCTATTGGACACCGACCACACCACGTTATAACGCTGATCGGCATGGCTAATTGTCGGCAAGGGCAGCACGGCTAATGGACCATTTTCGGTAAAACGCTCAAAAGCGCGACCACTTTGTTGCCCTGGAAAACGCGCATTGAATACCAATGCAGTATTAGGGGTCGGTCGCTCCAAGACGCGGATACCCAACTGGGCAAACCAATCAGGCGCTACACCTGCAGCCAGCAAGACAAGGTCAGCGGTAATCACCTCACCTTCTTCTGTCTCAATCGCCGGTGCACCTGCCTCAGTTCGAAGGCCACTGCACCGGACCGGGGATCGAATAGTGATATCCAATTGCTGAGCACGAGCCAGCAATTGCTGACCGAGCTCATGATTCTCCACGACATAGCCCAAAGCTGAGACATCAAGTTCGCTTGCCGTCATCACCGTGCTACCAAAATGGCCACGATGAGAGACATGGATATCGCGTATTGCGCCTGCGGCGGGGCACAGGTCTGACCAAACGCTCCAAGACTCCAGTAATGACACAGAGTGTAAATTGAGCGCCGATCCGCGCGTATCGAGTGGATTAGGAGAGCCCGAACGAAAGGGACTAGCCTCCAGCAAGACAATGTCTACATCTGGATTCCTACAGGCGATCGCAATGGCAAAAGAGAGCCCCGCTAGCCCCCCGCCGAGAATCAGTACCTGCGAATGCGAGGTCATGGCGCTGCTGACATGAGCGCTTCAATCTCATCGGCATTGGTCGGCACGTCTCCAGTTAATACGTCGCACCCTGTCTCGGTGACCGCCACATCATCCTCTATTCGCACCCCGATGCCGCGCCACCGCTTGGCGACGCGCGTATTATCCGGCGCGACATAAATACCAGGCTCGATGGTCATAACCATGCCCACCTCTAACTGCCGCCAGCGACCATCTACGCGATAATCCCCCACGTCGTGAACATCCAGACCCAACCAATGGCCGGCACGGTGCATATAAAAATCGCGATAGGCCTCCGATTTGATCAAATCGCGCTCCTTACCTTTCAGTAACCCCAACTTGATCAATCCGCGAGTAATCACTCTCACGGTGGCGTCATGTGGCTGATTCCACGTGTTGCCGGGTTTCACCTTGGCAATCGCAGCGTGTTGCGCCGCTAAAACCAGGTCATAGAGGGCCCGTTGCTCTGGGGAAAACTGTCCGCTGACGGGAAATGTGCGGGTAATATCAGCTGCATAACCCTCGTACTCACAGCCGGCGTCAATGAGCACCAAATCACCAGCGCGCATGCGCGCGTTATTTTCGGTGTAATGCAACACGCAGGCGTTAGCGCCTGAACCCACAATCGAGTTATAAGCGGGAAAGCGCGCGCCATGCTCCGCAAAAGTGTGTTGGATAGACGCTTCAAGATGATATTCGTATCGTCCCGCACGACACTCGCGCATTGCACGGATATGCGCTTCGGCGCTGATCTCACCCGCTTTGCGCATTACACGCAGTTCAGCAGCGGACTTGATTAAGCGCTGTTCATGAAGGAGGAACGCCAAATCAGTAAAATCGGCAGGGGGTGCTGCGCCGGTCCGCACAAGACGTCGAATCTGGTTCACCCAACCCATCACCCGCTGATCAAAATGATCGTCATGGCCCATTGAGTAGTAAATCCGATGCGTTCCCTCCATGAGACCGGGAAGAATCTCATCGAGGTCATCAATAGGGAAAGCGTCATCCAGCCCCAAGTAGGCAATAGCGCCCTCCGGGCCTAATCGATAACCATTCCAGAGTTCCATATCTGGGTCGCGCTCGCGACAAAATAGGATCATCTGACCCTGTCGGCGACCGGGCAGGAGCACCAGCACCGCATCAGGCTCCTCGAACCCCGTCAAATAAAAGAGATCGCTATTCTGCCGAAACGGATATTCAGTATCTCGACTGCGAGTCACCTCCCGTGCACCAGGTATGATCGCGATACTGTTTTTATCCATCATGGACATCAGTTTTTTACGACGACGAGTAAACTCAGCTTTGGTGATCTTCAAGATCAGCCTCCTGTAGCGCTTGTGCTTCTATGACCGTGTTAATGGCGGCAAACCGTAAATATTCGATGATGTCATCGAGTTGACGCTCTGCCGTCTCAGAATCAGACTCCGCAGGGTCCACTTGTGAGATGGCAGCGATATCTTTCAACGCCTCAGCCGTTAGGCCCGCAACGGGTTCGCCCGCTGCTTCGCGAATCGTGATCCCCTGAGTGAAACCAGATAAAAATCCCGTGCTCCACTCAGAAACGGATAATAAGCGTTCCTCTAAGGCATCCTCATCGGGCGGCAACATCGGTTGGAATGTGTAATCAGCGTCCTCGATAGCGGATAAGGTCGCGAGACTCAACCGGGATATAAATTCGACTAGCTCACCCGTTAACTCGATCGCCAGTGCTTTTTCCAATGCCGCCACGGTCGACGAAAAATGTTGATCTGTGCGAGGGCTAAATCCCGCGGCAAGTAAACCCACCATACCGCCATGAAGCGCAGATGGATTGATGGTGAGGCCCGCATTGAAAAGGCTGTCTGCCGCCTCTTCCCAATGAGGCATATCTTCGAATGCGCCCAGTGCGTCGAATAACAAAATAGTGCCTTCCCTGATCGTCAGTAAATGAAACCTTATTTATCGCTAATGACGCCACTCTCCTTCCTAACAGAGGCCGCCATCATCTTAGTCGCGCTGCCGTGCATTGACCCAGTGAAACAACGCGCATTATAGTGCTTGCTTCCAACTGACATAGTGTACATGCCGTGGCTGAAAACCTCATACAGGCGCTTGAAACAAAAGTGAATGATCTCATTGAGCTGAGCCGCGAGTTAAACCGAGAAAATCGTGCTTTGAAGTTGCGCACTGCGGAACTGCAAAAAGAGCGTCGAGAGCTATTAGAGCGGCAGCGTCAAGCGAGCGAACACGTTGAAACTTCTCTTGCCCGATTGCGCTCTTTGGATGGGACTGCATGAGCCGCTCTAACACTGTCAGCGTCGATATTCTCGACAAAGAGTATCAAGTCGCTTGCCCCGCTGACGAGGAGTCGGCGCTCGCCACTGCCGCTCGTTACCTCGATCAGCACATGCGGGATATCCGCTCCACAGGCAAGGTCATTGGTTTAGAGCGCGTTGCCATTATGGCGGCGCTGAATATCAGCCACGAGTTGCTGGCGCTGAAGGGTGGCGAGCAGTCCACTCAGAACAGTGAAGAGCAGCAGCGGCTGTCTGCGCTCAATAGCCAGCTCGATGAAGTGCTCTATCAACTGCGCCAGCTCGAGATTAACTGAAGCTGGGAATCCGTTATACTCTCGATGGCCTGTTGTATGCGCCAGACGATTTGTCCTCGAGCCGATAATGCAGTACCCGGAGATCACCTCCGTGGCGGTTGAGCAAGCCTGGTCTAAACCGGGAAGCCTGAAGCCACGCGGTGGTCACCACCTTGAGCCGCAAGGGTTCAAGGGCCTATTCGTCAGCGGTACCACGGGTCATTTTATTATTCACAGGGGTGGCGGAGCCTCGCCACCTGGTTTTGGCTGCCACACCCTCGCTGCGCCAGAGAGTTGCAGCTCAGCACACTCCCCAGTCGGCCGCGGAGCCATCACATGGCTGATATAAAGTCAGATAAAAGCGCGTTACGGCGCGCGCTGCGTAGTGCGCGGGATCGGCTGACTGACGAACAACGGCATCTTGCCTGCCAAAGCGCCCGCAAACATTTAGACAACTGGCGCATCTGGCAATCAGCGCGCGTCATTGCGAGCTACTTACCTCACCAATCAGAATTTGACCCATCCGGGCTACTGGCACACAGGTGCTCCGGATCTCAGGTGGTCTGTCCCAGAGTCGTCGGCACCACACTGCGCTTTCATTTGTGGCAAGAAGGTGATGCAACCGAGACCACAGTAGGTGGCGTGCTTCAACCACTGGCTTCTGCAGAATCCGTCTCGATTGAGAGCATTGATTTGTTTATCACGCCACTGCTGGGTTGCGGGCGCACCGGCATGAGGCTGGGTTATGGGGGAGGGTTTTATGATCGACTCTTTGTCACAGCACGCGGATTTCGGCTAGGGGTCGGCTATGCCCAGCAACACATCGACGATTGGCAAGCAGAAGCCCACGACAAACGCTTAGACGGCTTCTTGAGCGATTCTGCGCTGGTACTCTTTCATGCTGAGCATTAGCTAGGGCACCATAACCGATGGTCGGATGACCCCTTGTCATCGTCCTGCCGCTAGCGGGCTCATTATGTCCCGGGACGACCTAAATACTCGCGATACGCCGGATTATCCGTCTCTTCCCAAAACCGATAACCCAATCGAGACAATGCCTTTTTGAGTGCAGGGCGCTTACTCGGGGGGACTTGCATACCCACGAGTATGCGACCGAATGCCGATCCATGGTTTCTGTAATGAAACAAGGAAATACTAAAGTCATTCCCCAGCGCATTGAGGAACTGCAGCAAGCTTCCAGGACGCTCCGGAAACTCCACTCGGAACACTATTTCGTCGGCAGTATCTTGAGAAATTCTACCCCCGATCATGTGACGCAGATGCAGCTTAGCGGTCTCGTTGTCCGTCATATCCAACACACGATACCCCTTGCGCTCCAGTGCTGACTGCAATGCGGATACACCCTCGTCATCCGGTGTCACGGTCAGCCCAACAAATACGCGCGCCTCTCCCGACGTTTCATACCGATAATTAAACTCTGTGATATTACGCTTACCAATCGCGCTACAAAAAGTGCGAAAGGCGCCCGCGCGTTCAGGAATGGTCACGCTCAATATCGCCTCACGACGCTCACCAATTTCGGTGCGCTCAGAGATGTAGCGAAGACGGTCAAAATTGGTATTGGCGCCGCTGACAGTCGCCGCCATCATTTTTCCGGTAATGGCGCGGGTTTCAGCAAACTTTTTCATGCCTGCTACCGCCAATGCACCTGCCGGCTCGGCAATGGCACGCGTGTCTTCGAAGATATCTTTCACCGCGGCGCAGATTTCGTCTGTGGAAACCGTCATCACCTCGTCAACACACTCTCGGATAATCCGAAAAGTTTCCTTGCCCACCTGAGCCACCGCACAGCCGTCTGCAAATAAGCCCACTTCACGTAACGTGACCCGACGTCCTTTGTTGAGTGCGGCCTGTGTACAGGCGGCATCCTCAGGTTCGACACCAATGATCCGCGTATTGGGCCAGGTATAGCGAAGATAAGCGGCCATACCCGCCAGCAAACCGCCGCCGCCGCAGCAAATAAAAACATAATCAAGCGGGCCGGGTGCTTGCCTTACCAGCTCCATCGCCACCGTGCCCTGACCCGCGATCACATCGGGATCATCGAAAGGATGAATAAAAGTAAGGCCCTGTGTGGCCACCAGCTCAGTTGCGCGAACCGCCGCCTCATCAAAGGTGTCACCACAGAGTACGACACGCGCTCCACGAGCACGCACCGCATCAACCTTAATAGCGGGGGTGGTCACTGGCATGACAATGGTCGCTTTGATACTGAGCTTTTGCGCAGCCAGTGCCACACCTTGGGCATGATTGCCGGCGGATGCTGCCACCACGCCGACTTTGCGCGCTGACTCATCGAGCCGACTCATTTTGTTGTAAGCGCCCCGACATTTAAAAGAAAAGACGGGCTGTAGGTCTTCTCTCTTCAGCCATATCTGATTATTCAATCGCGAAGATAATAGTGGCGCTGCATCTAACGGCGTCTCTCGAGCGACGTCGTAGACCCGAGCGTTTAGTATTTTCTTGATATATGAGTGTGGCATGACGCAACGGCTTCGCAGAAAAGCTAACGACTATAAGGGTTTACCACCATCATGGCACGGGCCGTTCTTGGGAAAATGGCCGGTGTCAGCGTCAATCAGACTATTTCAGTGGGCGTAGCGCGCTTGCATGGCATCGAGTGTCATCGGGCGTATTTTTGACGCGTTACCCGCTGCGCCAAATGACTCGTAACGGTCGATGCAAACCGCCTTCATCGCCTCTTGACTGGCCGCCAGATATTTTCGAGGATCAAACTCCGACGGGTGTGTCGTTAAAAATTGTCGAATAGCGCCCGTTGAAGCCAGCCGAAGGTCGGTATCGATATTAACCTTGCGGACCCCGTGCTTGATGCCTTCCACTACCTGCTCAACCGGCACACCATACGTCTCTGGAATCTCACCGCCATTTTCATTGATGATTGCCAGCCAATCTTGCGGCACAGCTGACGACCCGTGCATGACTAAGTGAGTGTTGGGAATACGTGCGTGAATCGCTTTAATCCGATCCATCGCAAGGATATCGCCGGTCGGTGGGCGCGTAAATTTGTAAGCGCCGTGACTGGTTCCACACGCAATTGCCAGCGCATCTACACCGGTATCAGTGACAAATTGAGCGGCCTCTTCTGGATCTGTCAGTAGTTGGTCATGGCTCAATATCCCCGCTGCACCGATGCCATCCTCTTCACCTGCTTCTCCCGTTTCCAGAGATCCAAGACATCCAATTTCGCCCTCGACTGACACACCACAGGCGTGCGCCATTGCAACAACTTGCCGCGTGATGCTGGCGTTGTAATCGTAATCCATTGGCGTTTTGCCATCCTCCCCCAAAGACCCGTCCATCATCACCGAACTAAAACCCAGCTGAATTGACCGCTGGCATACACCTGCTGAGGTGCCGTGGTCCTGATGCACAACGACAGGAATATGGGGAAATTCCGTCATGGCCGCCTCCATCAGTGCGCGTAAAAATGGCGCGCCCGCATATTTGCGAGCGCCAGCACTCGCCTGCATGATCACTGGCGAATCAGTTGCATCTGCCGCCTCCATAATCGCGCGAGTTTGTTCAAGGTTATTCACGTTAAAAGCCGGTACGCCATAGCCATACTCTGCGGCGTGGTCCAGTAGTTGCCTTAAGCTGATCAGCGCCATTTCTGTTCTCCTGTCTGTCTTGTTAATCTTGCGCGCGTTCGAGTAGCACTGCCACCGCAGGCAACGTTTTGCCTTCAACATATTCTAAAAATGCGCCGCCACCTGTCGAGATATACGATATGTTATCCGCGACACCAAATTGATCTATCGCCGCTAACGTGTCACCGCCGCCGGCCAATGAAAAACCCCCGCTCGCTGCAATCGCATCAGCCAGCACACGAGTGCCCGCCGCAAAAGCCTCTTGTTCAAAAACACCCAGCGGGCCATTCCACAACACCGTTTCCGTACCATGAATGCGGCTTGCGATCTCAGCCGCCGTACTCGGTCCCACATCAAGAATCATGTCGTCAGCCGTCACATTAGCGACTAACTTAATCTCAGCGTGTTGAGGCGCATCAATACCCGGGGCAACGACGACGTCTATCGGTAATGGGATATCCACCCGGTCCATCAATTCGCGGGCGGTATCTAAGAGATCCCATTCGCATAAGGATTGGCCAACGGGATAACCAGCAGCCGCCAAGAACGTATTCGCGATGCCGCCACCTACAATTAAACTGTCGCAGCGCGTTGCCAGCTCACCCAACACTGCCAGCTTCGTCGACACTTTGGATCCTCCCACTACGGCCATCATGGGTTTTTTCGCGGTGGTTAACGCGCGCTCTAATGCGGTCAACTCAGCGTGTAACAATGGTCCCGCACAGGCCAATGGCGCGTGCTTTGCTACCCCATGGGTAGACGCTTGCGCACGATGTGCTGTTCCAAAAGCATCCATTACAAAAATATCGCACAAAGCGGCGTAAGCCGATGCCAAGTCATCCTCGTTTGCCGCTTCTCCGGGGTTACATCGCACGTTCTCCAACAGCACGACGTCACCGGGTAATGGCGCTACCCGACGCCACTCCTTAGCCAACAAAACATCGCGCCCCAACAACTCCTTTAGGCGCGTTGCAATGGGTGCTAACGAGCTCTCCTCACGCCACTCGCCTTCAACGGGCCGACCTAAATGCGACATCAATATAACTGCCGCTCCTTGCTCCAGCGCTGTGAGAATCGAGGGAACAGCGGCTCTAAGACGAGTATCGTTGGTAATCGCGCCATCGCGAAGCGGGACATTAAGATCCTCTCGAATCAATACACGCTGCCCTGCTAGGTCAAGTTCGGTCATCAGTTTCATCATGCATTTCCTCGCGCGGTGCTGTGTGTCAACGCGATTTTAGCTTGCCATGCCAGTGCCACATCGATCATACGACTGGCATACGCCCACTCGTTGTCGAACCAGATCAAGATTTTGACCAACCGCCCCGCTGCAACCTGTGTTTGTTTCGCATCTACAATCGCGGAGGCGGCCTCGCCCGCAAAATCACAAGAAGCCAATGGCTCAAGAGAATAATCGAGCACTCCGGCTAGTGCGCCCTCTGCGGCGTTGCGCAGCGCTTCGTTAACGTCCTCACTGGTGCAAATGCGATCCGTCGCTACGGTCAGCTCAATCGCAGACACTTTGGTGGTGGGGACTCGAAGCGCGTGGGCCGATAACTTGCCCGACAGGTCAGGCAATATCCGTTCAATACCCACTGCCAGCCCCGTATCAACAGGAATAATGGATTGCGATGCTGCGCGCGTTTTGCGCAGATCCGTGTGGTGATAAGCATCCAATACCGGCTGGTCATTCATCAGAGCATGAATCGTTGTGATGGTCGCGGCCTCAATACCCACCGCGGCGCTCAGCGTCGCTAGTACAGGAACGACCGCATTCGTCGTGCAGGAGGCCGCCGACACCACCGTCATCTCTGCTGATAGCGAATCGGTATTCACGCCATAGACGATGGTCTCGTCGACATCCGATTCTGCTGGTTGTGAAAATAAGACGCGTGTGGCCCCTGCTTGCAGGTGCTGCTCAGCGGTCATGCGGTCGGTGAAGGCGCCGGTGCACTCCAGCACCAGGTCAATCTGGTGTTGCCGCCACGGCAACACTGCAACCTCCGCAACGTGGCTCAGGGGCACCGAGGAGTGATCAATGACAAGAGAAGATCCCACCCGCGCGATCTCTCCTGGATAACGCCCATAGTTTGAATCGTACCGCGCGAGATGCACCACCGTATCGGCGTCTGCAATTTCATTAATCGCAGCCAGAGTGAGTTTCGCTCGTGCGTCCTCGCGCGACGCGTACACTCTTAACAGTGTCCGACCCACTCGACCAAAGCCGTTAATAGCAAAACGCATTGTCAATCGAGGATCACTTCCTCGACAGCAGCAATCACGTTGTCTACGGTCAGGCCAAAGTGCTGAAATAGCGCAGAGGCGGGAGCAGATTCACCGTACGAGGACATGCCGACAACACGACCATCCAGTCCTACATACTTATACCAGGCATCGGTATGGCCGGCCTCGACGGCTACTCGCGCGAGCACCTCACTGGGTAAAACCGCCTCTCGATACCCCGCTTCCTGAGCGTCGAACAGTGCGGTGCAGGGCATCGATACGACCCTGACACCTCTACCGGCAGCCGCAAGCTGCTCTGCCGCGGTGACCGCCAAACCGACTTCTGAACCCGTCGCGATTATGATCGCGTCTAATACGCCTTGCTCGGCCATCAAAGTATAGCCGCCACGATGAGCACCCGTGACTTGCTCTGTCGTTGTAATCTGAGCAGGCAATGTTTGACGTGAAAACACTAGCGCACTGGGACCCGACTCGCGCATCAATGATTGCTTCCAAGCAATCGCCGATTCGGTCGCATCACAAGGCCGCCACGTATGCAGATTAGGCGTCGCCCGCAGCGCCGTTAACTGCTCTACCGGTTGGTGAGTGGGGCCATCCTCGCCGAGGCCGATCGAGTCATGCGTGAAAACATAAATAACACGCTTGCCCATTAACGCAGACATGCGAATGGCGTTGCGCGCATATTCCATAAAAATCAGGAACGTTGCGCCATAAGGAATAAAGCCACCATGCAAAGCAACGCCATTCATGATGGCAGCCATCGCAAATTCTCTTACGCCGTAGTAGAGATAATTGCCGCTGGCATCCGCAGCTGAGATACCCGATGCGCCCGACCAGAGCGTCAGGTTTGACCCTGCAAGATCTGCTGAACCGCCCAGTAGTTCAGGTAAATGGGGCCCCAATGCATTCAAGGCCTGTTGGGATGCCTTGCGCGAGGCAATATCAGCACCTGCAACAACGCACTCATCGATATATGCGTCCACTTGCTGCGGAAAATCACGCGGCAATACGCCTGCCAAACGCCGCAGAAGCTCATCCGCCAAGTCCGAATGGGCTGCCCGGTAAGCATCAAATTGTGCACCCCATTCTGATTCTAATAATGCGCCCTTTGCTGTCCCATCCCACGCTTCACGAATCGCTCCAGGTATCTCAAAAGGCGCGTGCTGCCAACCGAGCGCCTTGCGTGTGCGTGCAATTTCATCGTCCCCCAGTGGCGCTCCGTGACAGCCTTCGGTGCCCTCCTTATTCGGACTGCCTTTGCCGATAACGGTTTGGCAACAAATCAGCGTGGGGCGATTATGCTCAGCCTTTGCAGCAACAAACGCCGCTTCGATTGCATCAGGATCGTGGCCATCTACAACCGGAATGACATGCCAGCCATAGGCCGCGAAACGCTGCGGCGTATCATCGGTAAACCAGCCCTCAACCTCGCCGTCAATTGAGATCCCGTTGTCGTCGTAAACGGCAATTAGCTTGCCAAGGCCCAACGTGCCCGCCAATGAGCAAGCCTCGTGAGAAATCCCTTCCATCAGGCAGCCATCACCCAAGAAAACCCATGTGTGATGGTCCACCACACCGTGCCCCTCTCGGTTAAATTGTGCCGCCAGTGTTTTTTCAGCAATCGCCATACCGACCGCGTTCGCCAACCCCTGGCCAAGTGGTCCCGTTGTCGTTTCAACACCGGGGGTATAACCGTACTCGGGGTGCCCCGGTGTTTTACTGTGTAACTGTCGGAAGTTTTTAAGGTCGTCAGTACTGAGGTCGTAGCCGGTGAGATGCAGCACCGCATAGATCAACATCGATCCATGGCCATTTGATAAGACAAAGCGATCTCTATTAGGCCATTGTGGATTAGCCGGGTTATGGCGTAACACTTTATTCCACAGCACCTCGGCAATATCCGCCATGCCCATCGGAGCACCTGGGTGACCACTGTTGGCGGCCTGTACGGCATCCATCGCTAGGGCACGGATAGCGTTGGCCAATTCTATTTGAGCGGGCATGAAATCTCCGGGATCTCGGGGCGAGCCGTATTGTCGGCGATGCGAGCCCTGTGGGCAAATATCGCTGGGTCAACTGGCATCAAAAGCCAGTGTCTCACGCCGATATCCCGGCTCTGCAACCCGAGTCTCATGGAAAAAATAAGAGGGAAACAGTATCAGTAAGCCCTCTTCAGGCGTCACTTCCGCTAATGGCTCCAATGGGTCAGGTAACGCAAAAGGTGGCACACCAAAGTAAATTGTCTCCTTATTGTCGACTGATAGCCCATTGGGGTGAGTGGAATCAAGCCTGCGCGCGTCATCTGTTTTCGCCTTGCTAAGCGCATCAACAACGCCGAGTGAGTTTTCACTTCATAATCCGATATTGGAGCCTATCGTAAAGTCATCCGTAACGACTCGAACTATCTCAGGACAAAGCCGAGCCGGTCACCACTTCGACTCCCGCTGGCGTGCCTAACAGCAATAAATCAGCTGGCCGATTAGCAAACAGGCCATTACATACGACACCGGCCATCTGGTTAATGCGGGTTTCTATGTCTAAGGGGTCGCTAATATGCAAACCGTGAACATCCAAAATGAGATTGCCATTATCGGTGATCGTCTGCTCCCGCCACACTGGCTGCCCACCCAACTGAGCCAATGCACGCGCAACATGGCTTCTCGCCATCGGAATGACCTCGACAGGTAGGGGAAACGCCCCCAGCACGTCGACCCGCTTGCTCGCGTCCGCAATACAAATAAATTCCTCCGACGCTGCGGCAACAATCTTTTCTCTCGTCAATGCCGCGCCACCCCCTTTGATCAGCGCCAGCTGCGCATTGGCCTCGTCTGCGCCGTCGACATAAACATCTAACGGCCCGACACTGTTGAGATCCATAACGGGCAGGTCGAGTTCTCGTAGCAGGGCTGCCGAGCGCTCTGAGCTCGCAACGGTCGCCTCAATACGCGAACGGATAGCCGGGAGCTTGCGAATAAAGCACTCAGCAGTGGTGCCCGTTCCGATACCCAGAAGCAGCCGGTCGCTATGTCGTGCTGAAACGCGCTCGAGCGCCGCCTCGGCAACCTGTTCCTTTAATGTCTGTTGGTCCACATGTGCTCCTGCGACTAGCGGCTTGGCATCGACTACCACAGAAAGTATAGCCTCAGGGGGCCTCAGCCGGGGGGTCGGAGGCCAAAGTTCTATTCATCAAAATATTTAGATAAATAGGGGGCGCAGTGATAGCATTCTGCCATGACCGCCACCTCAAAAGTCATTCCGCTCAGCCCCACCAATCGGGCCCGCGGCACGCACGAACCGCTCCATGCGCTGTTCAGTGCTGCTGGACACCCATTAAGAATGGGTATTTTGAGGGTGCTGAAAGCCGAATCGTTCAGCGTTTCGGAGCTGTGCGATCTGTTTTCGATGCGCCAAAGTGCATTGAGCCACCACCTCAAAATTCTGGCTGACGCTAACTTATTAAGCCGACGGCGCGAGGGAACCGCGACTTTCTATCGCCGGCAATTACCCGAAGGCCAGCACGAAAATTTGCGGCAAACCATGTTCGACGATATCGATCAAGAACCCCTTGGGCGTGATCTGGTGTTAGGACGCCAAAGAGTGCAGTGCCAGCGCGAGCAGCACTCGGCAACTTTTTTTCGCGAGCATGGCGAGCAGTTCAAACGCCACCAGGAATCCATCGCGTCTTGGGAAGACTACAGCCGGGCAACGCTCCACTTACTCGACAGGGCAGGCAGCTTTCGTGATAACAAAATTCTTGAAGTTGGCCCAGGTGACGGGCGCTTGTTGCCTGCGCTATCAGAGCGAGGAGCAGCTGTCGTTGCGCTCGATAATGCCGAGGAGATGCTCGACACCGCAAAAAAAACCGCTGGCGCATTTGGCAATATTCAATTTTGTCTTGGTGAACCGGCCTCACTGACACATCATACAGGCGCTTTTTCGGCAGCAGTGGTCAACATGGTGCTTCACCATGTGCCCGATCCAGAAAGACTCATCGCTGAGGTAGCTCAGTTATTAGCCCCAGGCGGCCATGTCATTGTGAGCGAACTCTGCCCACATGATCAGGCATGGGCACGCGAACACTGCGGAGATTTATGGTTAGGGCTCGATCCCGACGCACTCCACACTTGGGCGGCCGCAGCCGGTCTGGAGCACAACGCAGCGCTTGTTTTCGGTCAACGAAACGGCTTTCAAATACAAATTCAACATTTCACCCGTCATTAAACCCATCGTTAGGAACACACATTATGAGTGAGTACTCTCTCTTTACATCTGAGTCGGTCTCCGAGGGACACCCCGACAAAATGGCTGATCAAATTTCGGATGCCATTCTGGACACCTACCTGAGCAAAGACCCTGATGCACGCGTCGCGGTAGAAACGCTAGTGAAGACAGGCATGGTCGTCGTCGCGGGCGAAGTCACCACCGCGGCTAATGTCACCCCCGGCGAACTCGAAAAGGTGATCCGACAAACCGTTCTCGATATTGGCTTTGACTCCTCAGCGGTGTGCTTCGATGGCAACACCTGCGCCGTCATTAATGCCATTGGACAACAGTCTGCGGATATCGCGCTGGGCACCCATGAGGCTGATGAAGCCAGCCAAGGGGCGGGCGATCAGGGGCTGATGTTTGGATTTGCCTCGGACGAGACAGAAGTACTAATGCCGGCGCCGATCCACTACGCGCATCGACTGGTTGAGAAACAAGCTGAACTTCGTAAATCAGGGGCCCTACCTTGGCTGCGCCCCGACGCAAAGAGCCAAATTACGATGCGCTACTCAGCAGACGGCAAACCTGAGCGCGTCGAGGCGGTGGTCCTCTCCACTCAGCATGACCCTGACATCTCACAGGCTGATCTTCGCGAAGCGGTTCGTAGGGAGATCATTGAATCGACCTTGCCAGCGGAGTGGCTACACAGCGATACGCTGTTTCATATCAACCCAACCGGTAATTTTGTGATTGGTGGTCCACAGGGAGACTGTGGACTCACCGGACGAAAGATTATTGTCGACACTTATGGGGGCATGGCCCGGCACGGTGGCGGTGCATTCTCGGGTAAGGACCCTTCCAAGGTCGATCGTTCCGCCGCTTATGCAGGTCGTTATGTGGCAAAAAACATCGTCGCGGCTGGACTCGCCCGCCGCTGTGAAGTGCAGGTCTCCTATGCCATCGGCGTGGCAGAGCCCACCTCTATCTCAGTCAACACCTTTGGTACTGGAGCGGTAACTGACGACGCAATTGAGTCAATGATCCGCGAGCACTTTGATCTCCGACCCAAAGGCCTTATTAATATGCTGAATCTAAAACGCCCCATCTACCGTACTACTGCCGCTTACGGCCATTTTGGCCGCACCGGCGACGCCTTTACTTGGGAACAAACGGATCACGCGGAAGGACTTCGCGCGGCTTTAGGACGATAACGAATCAATCGAGCAAAAGAGAGACGATGCTATGAACACTGCTGTAGAGCAAACTGTATTTGCCGACTATAAGGTCGCGGACATTCACTTGGCCGATTGGGGTCGACGTGAGCTGGAAATCGCCGAGAACGAAATGCCCGCGCTGATTGCACTCCGGGAGCACTATCGTGATGCGCAGCCGCTCGCCGGCGCTAAGATTTTGGGCTGCATTCATATGACGATTCAGACAGGCGTGCTCATTGAGACACTAGTCGCACTTGGCGCAGAGGTTCGCTGGTCATCCTGCAATATTTTCTCTACTCAGGATCACGCTGCCGCAGCCGTCGCTGCTGCAGGCATTCCTGTTTTTGCGTGGAAGGGAGAAACAGAAGAGGAATATGAGTGGTGTATCGAGCAAACCATTCTCGCAGACGGTAAACCGTGGGATGCCAACATGGTGCTTGACGATGGAGGGGACCTCACGGGCATGTTGCACGAGCAATATCCAGAGATGCTTGCGCGCATTCATGGTGTGACCGAGGAGACCACAACAGGCGTTCATCGCCTTTATGAAATGCTCGCCAATGGCGAACTGAAAGTGCCCGCAGTCAATGTCAATGACGCGGTTACCAAATCGAAAAATGATAACAAGTATGGCTGTCGCCACAGCCTTAACGATGCGATCAAACGAGGCCTTGATCACTTGCTAGCAGGCAAACGCGCGCTCGTTATCGGTTATGGTGATGTCGGCAAAGGGTCGGCTCAGTCACTTCGACAAGAAGGCATGATTGTGCGGGTCACCGAATGCGATCCCATTTGCGCGATGCAAGCCTGCATGGACGGTTTTGAGGTGGTATCGCCCTTTATTAACGGTGTCGATGACGGCACAGACGGCAGCGTCAATACCGATTTACTCGCCACCACTGATTTGTTGGTAACTGCTACTGGGAATTACAACGTCTGCACCGCGCCCATGCTGCGTGCACTGAAATCAACAGCTGTGGTATGCAATATTGGCCACTTTGACAATGAGATTGATACCGCCTACATGCGTGCAGAATGGCAGTGGGAAGAGATCAAGCCCCAGGTACATAAAATCATCCGCGACAGCGCCAGCAACGACCACCTCTTGCTCTTATCAGAAGGCAGACTGGTCAACCTAGGTAATGCTACCGGTCACCCTTCTCGTATCATGGACGGCTCTTTCGCTAATCAGGTTTTGGCGCAAATTCATTTATACGAAAAGAAATTTGCCGATCTGCCAGAAGATGCGCGCCAGGACGCCATCGCGGTAGAGGTATTACCAAAGCATCTTGATGAGCAGGTTGCCGCGTTAATGGTGCAGGGCTTCGGTGGCGTCATGACGCAACTGACGACTAAGCAGGCGGACTACATTGGTGTAGGGGTTAATGGCCCCTTTAAAGGTGACTCGTATAAGTATTGAAGCAATCCTCCGACTCACCAAGGCGAGTGACAGCGCTCCGCCTTGGTGAGACGCTGACGTGCTCGCTATTACGGCAAAAATGACCAGAGTCTTATCATGCGTACCCCCCGACTTTTTTCAGACCAACCGCTCGTCGTCGGGGCAGACGTTGTTTTAAATGAGAGCGCGGCGCAATACCTAGGCAAAGTCCTGCGCGCTCGCGTCGGTGACAGGGTTATCCTATTCGACGGTCGGGGACAGCAAGGCACGGCAACTATCAAAGCCATTGCCAAACATACTGTATCGGCGCAGCTCGGTGCCGTTACCACTCCGCAAACTGAATCCTCACTTCAGACTCATCTCGGACTCTGTTTGAGTAAGGGTGATCGTTTCGATTGGGCCATTCAAAAAGCCACTGAACTGGGTGTCAGCACTATCTCGCCTCTCTACAGCACGCGAGTCGATTTTACGATCCCGAAAGAGCGCCTGACAAAGCGACTCGCCCACTGGCAACACATTGTCACCAGCGCCTGCGAACAATCTGGACGGGTGCGTATCCCTGCCGTTAACACGCCCACCTCACTGACAAACTGGGTGTCGGAGACGGTGGCGGACGCTAAACTGGTACTGCATTGTGACGTGCAAAATACGCCGCTCCCAAGCGCGGAACCGCACTCTGTCGCACTACTCATCGGGCCGGAGGGTGGCCTAACCGATGAGGAAGTGGCGGCGGCAGCGCAACATCACTTTCAACCATGGCAACTGGGGCCCCGTATTCTCAGAACAGAGACCGCGCCGGTCGTTGCACTGTCTGTCATTGGCGCGCAATGGGGTGACTTCTCTGGAATCAGCCACAGCGCCTAGTCAGCCTTCACACCGCCATCCCGCGTATAATATTACTGCTTAACCCGAAGGTGCCGTGCCCAAGCCCACTCGAGCCAGCAAGCTGCTGCGTTTAAATAATGACTGGTCCTAGGGGAGTGGAAAATTTCAAAGGCGTGCTGTGCTCTGGGCAATTCCGCATACACCAAGGGCGCCGCTGCAATGGGGCTGAGTTCCGCAACAAATCGCCTTACCTCTTCCACCCAGACCAACGAATCATGGGTACCCTGAACAATAAACATCGGTGGCGCGGCCTCAGCAACACCCGGGCGATGTATCCAGGAGATCGGCGAACCATCCTCGTAAATAGCCGGCGCCTGCTCACGAGATTGCTGGATAATGCGCTGCGCAATAAACGAATCCATGCTGTCTTGCTGCCGAATGCCATGACGGTTAGTCAAATCGACAACCGGATACAAGGCCAACACACCTTGAACCGCAGTATCAATGTGTTCAAAGCCCGTCTGCCAATCTGCATGATTCGGCGTCAAACCAGCTAGCAGCGACAAATGACCGCCGGCAGAGCCGCCCGTCACCACAATAAAATCAGGGTCCCCGTCATACTCGGCAATATGTTCCTTTACCCAAGCGATCGCTTTTTTTACATCCACCATTTGTGCCGGAAAAGCAGCGCGTGGCGCGAGGCGATAATTGATCGACACCCCCACCCACCCCGATTCCACCATGCGATGCAAAAGCGGCTGCGCCTGCTCGGATTTGTGGCCCACCATCCACGCCCCACCATGCACCTGCAAGAGTACCGGGCGACGTTCACCAGCGGCCACCGGAATATAAACGTCTAATAAGCCACGCTTGCCCGAGTCTGCATAAGCGATATTCCGGACATAACGCACGCCGGGTCGCTTAAACCGAAACGGCCACTGCCACTCCTTGCTATGCACCTGGTTGGTGATCTTAGCGCGCCGCGAAAGGGGTATTTGCTCCAGAAAATCGCCGCCAAGTGTCATTCGCAATGAACGGCTAAAGGTGGCGCCCGCATCAAATGCGTCTCGTAAAAATACTGCCAACAACACCCACGTAGCGAGGAACAGCGATAGGCCCCAACTAAAGCCCGACGTATCGGTCCCTGCGATCAGCACCCACGCGGCCACAAAAACCCATTGCAGGCCGATACACCAAATGGCGAGCTCGCCCGTTATCCACCCAACAAAAAACCACAGCCAAACTGCCCAGCCAATTGCCCGCACCCGCAACACTGCCGCGATCGCGCATAGCAAACTGACACAGGCGACGACGACAAAAAAACCATCCATAATGCAGTACACCTCTATCAAAAATGCGCAGCTTCCGCTGCTCGGCAAGCTTGCGGGGATTCGCTGCGAATCGCAAGATAGTGGCCCTCGGCCTAAAAGGATCCTGAAATGAGTCTCAACCTCGGCGTCGTCATGGACCCCATCGGTTCTATCAACTACAAAAAAGATACCACCTTAGGATTGCTTTGGGCGGCGCAGGATCGTGGGTGGTCGTTATTTTATATACAGCCCGACGGCCTCTACCTCAGCGGCGAGGAGCCGATGGCTCGGGCACAATCCTTAACCGTGCATCGAGACGCTTCGCAGTGGTATGCACTGAAGGAACCGCAAGACATATCGCTAAGTGACCTCGACATTTGCCTGATGCGAAAAGACCCCCCGTTTGATCTTGAATATATTTACGCCACGTATTTGTTAGAACGAGCGGAGCAACAAGGCACGCTAATCGTCAATCGCTGCCAGAGCCTGAGGGATTGCAATGAAAAGTTATTTGCCACCGAATTTCCCGACTGTTGCCCACCCCTATTAGTCAGTCGAAATATGACCAAACTGCGCGCCTTCCACGCGGAACATGACGATGTCATTTTTAAGCCCCTAGATGGCATGGGTGGCAGCGCTATTTTTCGGGCCCGCAAGGATGATCCTAATCTGAGTGTCATCTTAGAAATGCTGACCCGCTCAGGCGCGCAAACGATTATGGCACAACGCTATTTGCCCGCCATCAGCGACGGCGATAAACGTATCCTAATGATTAACGGGGAACCCGTCCCTTTCTGCCTTGCCCGCATCCCACTCGCCGGAGAGAGTCGGGGTAATTTGGCGGCTGGCGGTTCCGGTCGAGTGCAACCGCTATCAGATCGTGATCGATGGATCGCCGAGCAAGTGGGGCCTGCTCTTAAAGCCCGCGGACTTTTTTTCGTTGGGCTCGACGTGATTGGCGACTACCTGACTGAAATCAATGTCACTAGCCCAACCTGCCTCAGAGAAATAGAAGCTGAGTCGGGGCTTGATATTGCAGGCCAGCTGCTCGATGTGGTTCAGGCTCATGTTGCCCAAGGATCTTCAAACTGAGTGAACTAAGCCCATTGCTGATGAGCGGGCCGCCACTATGACGCTTCGTGGTCATTTCTTAATCGCGACGCCAGCCATCCATCGCGGTTTTTTTAATCGCTCGCTAACCTACCTATGCCAACATGATGAGGGCGGTGCGATGGGCATCGTTGTGAATCAGCGGCTCGATATTACCTTTATCGAGATGGCGCAGTATCTCGCAATGCCGACCGACTCTGAGATGCCAGATTTCCCTATCTTGGCAGGAGGGCCAATCAGCAATGATCATGGATTCGTGTTGCACGGCCCGACGGGGGAGTGGGAAGGGAGTCAAGCGGTTTGCCATGACATCAGCCTGACGACCTCGCGCGATATTTTGTGTGCGTTGGCAGCGGGTAAAGGGCCCGAAGAATGTCTCGTGGCCCTGGGCTACGCTGGATGGGCGCCGGGACAACTCGAGGCAGAGATAGCGGACAACAGCTGGCTGACCGTTGCGGCAGATCGGCAAACGCTATTTCATTTGGACACATCACAAAAACTGGCAGAAGCTGGGCGCAAGCTGGGAATCGATATCGATCTGCTCACCGCCAGCGCAGGACACGCTTAACGATGCCAAAGTATGAAACGATCATGGCAATGGATTTTGGACTGCGCAATATAGGCGTGGCAATCGGTAATACGCTGTCGCGTACCGCCGAGCCGCTGACCGTGGTGTCGGCAAAAGATGGCGTACCGCACTGGCCGTCAATCATCGCGCTAACCAAAGAATGGCGGCCGAACCGCCTGCTTGTTGGACTCCCCATCAACATGGACGGCTCAGAAAGTGAGCTCAGTCGGCGAGCGACTAAGTTTTCTCGGCAACTCGAGGGCCGATTAGGGTTGCCCGTTTCATTGGTTGACGAGAGGCTATCCAGCAGAGAAGCGAAGGCTGACGCGCTCGCAACCGGGCATCGCGGCGATTTTGTCACCGACCCTATCGATGACAAAGCGGCGGCCATTATTCTTATCACTTGGCTCAATGATCAGCCAATGATGCCCTCTGGCTGACGCGCCTTTTCGCGCGCTACCTCGGCAGTAATCAATCTTTTTTGGACCAGTCCCTGCAAACATTGATCCATTGTTTGCATGCCTGTGGATTGTCCCGTTTGAATAGCGGAATACATTTGCGCCACTTTATCCTCACGAATCAGATTTCGGATCGCCGCAGTACCACGCATGATCTCGTGTGCCGCAATACGTCCACCCTGACTCCGCTTCAGCAAGGTTTGAGAGATCACAGCCTGTAAGGATTCTGACAACATCGAGCGCACCATGGCTTTTTCTTCCCCGGGGAAGACATCGACAACGCGATCAATCGTCTTTGCGGCCGAGGTGGTATGCAGTGTGCCAAAGACCAAATGGCCAGTCTCAGCGGCTGTCAGCGCCAGCCGAATCGTCTCTAGATCTCGCAGTTCGCCCACCAGAATAATGTCAGGATCTTCACGCAATGCTGAGCGCAGTGCTTCAGAGAAACCCAACGTATCACGATGAACCTCACGCTGATTAATCAAACAACGTTTGCTTTCGTGAACAAACTCAATCGGATCTTCAATCGTAAGGATATGGTCGTAGCGGTTTGCATTGACATAATCGATCATGGCGGCAAGCGTGGTAGATTTTCCCGAGCCCGTCGGACCGGTAACCAGAACTAACCCTCTCGGTAACATTGAGATGTCTCGAAAAGTCTGGCCCATCCCCAATGCTTCCATCGTTAACACTTCCGACGGGATCGTGCGAAATACCGCACCCGCACCGCGGTTTTGAACGAAGGCATTGACGCGAAAGCGAGCCACATCGGGAAGCTCAAACGAAAAGTCCGTTTCCAGACGCTCCTCAAATTCGTTCCGCTGACGATCGTTCATAATGTCGTAAATTAAAGCTTGGACTTCGGTCGGCGTTTGCGGCGGCAAGTCGACACGCCTGATATCACCGTCTACACGGATCATAGGTGGAAGCCCTGCTGAAAGATGCAGATCCGAAGCACCTTGTTGAACGCCAAAAGCGAGTAATTCTGTGATATCCATTTCATAGTCTCCATTAGCGTCGGACTAACACATGGCGCATCAATTTCCTTATGATGCTGGCATGACACCGACAGACTTGCGTCACAATATATCAGAAATCAACCGTCGTATTCGTGCGGCAGAATACGCAGCGGATAGGCCGCCCGGGGCAGTCTCGCTGCTGGCTGTCAGTAAAAAGAAATCAGCTGAACTCATCCGCTGGGCGAACCAAGCGGGCCTGACTGATTTTGGCGAGAACTACGCGCAGGAAATGGCCGATAAAGCGCTTCAGCTGTCTGACTTAGATTTGACGTGGCACTTCATTGGGCCGATCCAGAGCAATAAAACGGGCCTAATTGCCGAGTTTAGTGACTGGGTGCATAGCCTAGATCGACTCAAGATAGCGCAGCGGCTCAGCGATCAACGCCCCCCTGAAAAAGGCCCACTAAAAGTATTGCTGCAAGTCAAAACATCCGATGAAGCAAGTAAGTCCGGGATACAACCTGACGCACTCAATGCGCTTATCGATGCAGTCACAGCGCTCCCCAATCTGCAACTGATGGGCCTGATGACAATACCGGCTCCCAGTGCCGAACGCGCGGCCCAACGAGTGCCTTTTCGCCACTTGCGCACCATTCAACAACGTCTTCTCGACCACACCCCTCAATTGGCGCTACTGTCGATGGGAATGTCCAACGATTTAGAAGCCGCTATTGCCGAAGGATCGGATCTGGTCAGAGTCGGCACAGATATTTTTGGCGCACGGTATAATTAAATTCGTTCTTCACGGATACTCGTTTTCTTATGTCGCCTCAAATCGCATTCCTCGGCGCGGGCAATATGGCCACCGCCATGATCAATGGCTTACTGGCTAATGGCTTCGCGCCGTCACAACTGCGCGCTAGCGACCCTAGCGAGGCCGCATTATCACGGCTCCGATCACTCGGGTTGTCGCAGCTCGATACCTCGCCCGAGCACATTTTTATCGATGCCGATCTGGTGGTGGTGGCAGTCAAGCCACAGGTCGCACCTGAGGCCTTAGCGGCGGTACGAGACCAGATTGGGCCAAATACCGCCATTTTGTCGATTGCAGCGGGCATTCCGATTGCCTCTTTGCAGGCCGCCGTCGATCCCAACGTACCCGTCATTCGCTGCATGCCCAATACGCCTGCCATGATCGGTAAGGGGGCCAGTGGACTCTACGCAACAGAGCAAGCCAGCGATGCACATCGCGCCCTAGCAGAGCAAGTGACTAACGCAGTCGGTATGACGATGTGGGTGCCCTCAGAGGCATTACTCGATGCCGTCACCGCCGTGTCGGGAAGTGGACCCGCCTATTTCTTTGCGCTTATCGAGGCCATCATTGCTGCCGGTATTGATCTGGGGCTAGATCAGCAGACTGCGGTGGCCTTAACCCTGCAAACCGCTATCGGTGCGGCTGAGCTCGCTGGACGCTCAGAGCTGCCGATTTCAACGCTGCGGGAAAATGTCACCAGCCCCGGAGGCACGACAGAACAGGCACTATTAGCCTTACAGTCCCGCCAATTCGACGAGATAATCACTCATGCCGTTCAAGCCTGTGCTGAACGAGCAAGAACACTGGGCGAGGAGTTTGGTTGATATGACTGCGGGAGCCGAAATGGCGCTTTATCTGATTCAGAATCTCGGGGCTTTGTTACTGACCCTGATCGTATTGCGCGGCATGCTGCATGCATCGCGGGCCAATTTTTATAATCCCATTTCTCAACTCATCGTCAAAATCACCAATCCATTACTCGCGCCGCTACGTGGCATGCTTCCAGCAAGAGGACGCATTGATTGGGCTGTTTTAGTGATGGCAGTCCTGATCCAGATCTTAATTTTACTGGGCATCGCCGGGGTGCTAGGGGAGCAATGGAGCTTGCCTAACCCGCTCACATTAGTGGGCTGGGGCATTATTGGTGTGTGCGGATTACTCACTAACCTGACCTTTTTTGTACTCATCGCCATGATCATCGTCAGTTGGGTAGCCGCCGGTAGCCGGCATCCTGCCATCGAGCTGATTGGGCAAATTTCTGAACCCATTATGGCTCCCTTTCGCGCATTGCTACCCAACATGGGCGGCATCGACTTTTCACCGATTTTGCTCTTTGTCACGATCAATATTGTGCAAATCGGATTGCGACACGCGGCAGTCGCGCTGTCACTTCCCCCTAACTTGGTCGTTGGGCTGTGAACCATGCCAAATAGCGACGCGCACAACAGTGTCGGGCTGGTCAGCCCCTGCCGTGCTCGTTTCGAAGCCGCTTTTCAGTTGCTAAACGGGTCGGTCCTAGCTGAGCATGAGCTGGTTTATGAAACCTATGGCGAGCTCAATGCAGCGGGTGATAATGCTGTGCTCATTTGTCATGCGCTGTCTGGCACGCATCACGCGGCGGGCTTTTATGCTGACGACGATCAACGTCCTGGATGGTGGGACCTTGCCATTGGTCCCGGAAAACCTATCGACACACGACGCTTATTCGTCGTGTGCTCAAATAATTTAGGCGGGTGTGACGGGTCTACAGGGCCCAATACCCTAAACCCCGCAACAGGCAAACCATGGGGCGCCAAATTCCCCCAGCCGCAGGTACAAGATTGGGTGCGCAGCCAAAAACTGCTCGCAGAATATTTGGGAATATCGCGCTGGGCAGCCGTAATCGGTGGCAGCCTAGGTGGCATGCAAGCGCTGCAGTGGGCCATCGATTATCCGGAATGGGTCGAACATTGTGTGGCGCTTGCTGCAGCACCCAAGCTCACCGCTCAGAATATTGCCTTTAATGAAATTGCCCGACACGCCATCTTATCCGACCCTGATTGGTGCGAAGGGGACTACCTGAGCCGCGCTATAGTGCCAACGCGAGGCGTGGCACTTGCCCGGATGGTGGGCCATCTCACTTACATGTCTGCCGATGGTATGAGCGACCGCTTTGGGCGAGAGCTCAGGGAAGGTAGTTTTACGCCTGAAGCGGAGAGCGAGTGGGTGTTCCAAGTAGAGAGCTATCTCCGACATCAAGGAACGCGATTTTCTGCTCAGTTTGATGCCAATACCTATGTGCTAATGACACGAGCACTGGATCTCTTTGACTTAGCGGTTAGCGATCAGGGTGACCTCAAGGCGGCTCTCGACAAAGCACGCGCCGACTTTCTGGTGTTGTCTTTTAGTTCCGACTGGCGCTTCCCCCCGCACCGCTCCATTGAAATCCGCGATGCCTTAATGGCTGCCGGGAAACCCGTGACCTACGCCAACATCGAAACAGACAACGGCCACGATGGCTTCCTACTGCCCAACCAGGCCTACGAGGCGCTGTTAACACAGTGGATGCGGCGGGTCGGTCCAACATGAATCGTCATGATCTGAACACGGTGCTAAGTTGGGTCCCACTGGGCAGCAAAGTGCTCGATTTAGGATGCGGTGATGGGGCGTTTTTAAAGCGCCTTTGCGAAGAACGTAGCGCTGTGGGGGTGGGGGTCGATATTGATCCTGACAACCTCGTTTCTGCGGTAAGCAAAGGGCTCGACGTCATTCAGGAAGACATCAACGAAGGCCTAAACTGCTTTACTCGCCACCGTTTTGACGTAGTGATACTCACCCACGCATTACAAGAGCTGACGCATCCGCACCTCGCCTTGGAGCGTATGGTACATATTGGTGAAGAAGCGATCGTCTCTTTTCCGAATTTTGGGCACTGGCGCTGTCGCACCCACCTCGGGTTGACCGGTCGCATGCCGGTCTCTAAGGCAATGCCGCGGAGCTGGTATGACACCCCTAACATTCATTTTTGTACGGTCAAGGATTTTGAAGCACTGTGTTCAGATTTGCGCATCGATATTATAGAGCGGGCAACGATTGCTGGCGCCGCACAAAAATGGCTTGGAAAATGGTGGCCCAACCTGTTTGCCAGCAGTGCCGTTTACCGAATACGCCGCTCAGCGCACTAATCCTTGCCTGTGTCCTGGGTGTCTTCCCACTTACAAGTGACGCTCAACAGTCCACACAATACGGCCCTTTTGAATTACATCACAGTATTGTCTATACGACCTTCCTTACCCCCGATATCGCAGCCGAATATGGGATTACCCGGGGTGCAGACAAGGCCATTTTGACGCTATCTGTCCGCGACACCACATCGGGTGAGATTGCGGGCCGACCGATGACGATTGAGGGTAAGACCTGGGATTTGATCACTGGCGGGGCGCTACGCGCCAAAGAAATTCGGGAGGGTCGTGCAACCTATTACATTGTGCCGTTCGAGTTTTTAGACCGCGAATATCGATTCTTTGAATTTGAGTTTCAGCCCGAGGGCGCCGACACCGTTTATGAGCACACTATGAAAGTGCAACTGTGGCGTCAGGAGTGATGTGTGGTCGCTAACAGGTCTCCTCTACTCATTATTGCTAGCCACAACACCGGCAAAATTAAGGAATTCCAGCAGGTGCTAGGGTCCCATTGGCGGGTGCAACCACAGGCCGATTTTGCCGTCACTGAAGCAGAAGAAACCGGCAGCACTTTTGTCGAAAATGCACTCATTAAGGCAAGACATGCCTGCCTACAGACAGGCCACGCGGCATTAGCCGACGACTCGGGGCTGGTGGTAGCAGCATTAGGCGGCGCGCCCGGTCTTCGATCTGCGCGCTATTCAGGCTCAGGTTATGAGGACAACAACACGTTACTGCTCAAGAATATGGCGTCGTTACAGGGCGCGAGTCGACAGGCATTTTATATCGCAGTGGTAGTGCTCTTACGAGAGGCGCAAGACCCTACTCCGCTCATAGCGGAAGGCCGCTGGCATGGACGCATCGCCAACGCACCGCGAGGCGAAGGCGGCTTTGGCTACGACCCTATCTTTATTCCAGAGGGGGGCACCCTGCACGCAGCTGAGCTCTCATCGGAGGAAAAAAATCGCGTAAGTCATCGTGCCAAAGCCATCAGTACCTTACTAGCGCTAGCAGACGATTGATCATACCGAGCGCGATTCCACTGTCTCTCTACGTGCACCTGCCATGGTGCACGCAAAAGTGCCCCTACTGCGACTTTAATAGCCATGAAGGATTTTCGCCTGACCTGCAGGCGCCTTATGTGACGGCATTACTGCAAGACTTTGAAAGTCAGCTACCAGGGGTTGAAGGCCGCGTCGTCGAATCCATTTTTATTGGTGGCGGGACACCGAGTTTGTTCTCTGGCGAGTGGATCCAATGTCTTCTCTCGGGGCTAGCAAAACGCATCCCTTTTGCCCAAGGCGCTGAAGTCACCTTAGAGAGCAATCCAGGTAGTGCCGAACGGGGCCGATACCAATCTTATCTTGACGCAGGTGTCACCCGGCTCAGTATCGGTGTGCAGAGTTTTAATGATGAGGCGTTAGGCCGGCTCGGCCGTATTCATTCGGGTGATGACGCCCGCCAAGCGCTTGAACTAGCGAGTACAACCGGTTTCCGCAACTGGAATATTGATCTCATGCACGGCTTACCAGAGCAAACAGCCGACGACGCGGCGGCTGATCTTTCGGAAGCGCTGGCGCTGAGTGCCGGCCATATTTCGTGGTATCAATTGACCATCGAGCGTAATACACGATTCTGGACGGCGCAGCCTGTGCTCCCTGACGAAACAACGCTGGAAGCGATTCAGTCAACCGGGGAGCAATTATTGAGCAATGCCGGCTATTGCCAATATGAAGTGTCCGCTTTTTGCCGTCCCGGCTACGAGAGTCGGCACAACCTTAATTATTGGGGGTTTGGTGATTATGTCGGACTCGGTGCCGGCGCCCACGGCAAAATATCACAGCAAGATGGGCGGATTCTGCGAACGCAACGGACTCGCGGCCCTGCGGATTATTTGGCGCTGATCACGAACGGATCCATGCCCCCACCGCGGGGTAAAACCCTCAACCAGCAAGAACGGATAGTAGAGTACGCGATGAATGCATTGCGGCTAAAATCGGGATCACCCGTCGATCAGTTCACCCAACGCACCGGCCTGCCCTTACAGGAGCTCGAGCGAGCAGCAGAAGAGGCTCAGTCTCGAGGTTGGATAGCGCATCTGGAGAGCGGGTCTCTCAAAGCGACGCCGTTAGGCTATCAATTTCTGGACAGCGTGGTGGCGTCCTTTCTGTAAAGTCGTTGCAGTGCAGTGATGGCGATGCCGTCATTGGCGGTGATAAATCAGGTCCCATACGCCATGCCCCAGTCGCTCCCCGCGAGCCTCAAATTTCGTTAATGGGCGATAGTCAGGTCTAGCGACCGCCATGCGAGTACCGTGAGTGTTGCGCAAAGTAGGCTCCGCCTCTAGCACGTCGAACATATGTTCAACGTAGGGCTCCCAGTCCGTTGCAAGATGCACACAACCGCCTGGTCTAAGTCGCCGTGATAACTGCCTCACTAATTCAGCTTGAATTAACCGGCGCTTGTGATGCTTTTTTTTGTGCCAGGGATCAGGAAAAAACACATGGAATGCGTCAACCGACTCCGGGGCTAAACAGTGCGTTAGCACGTCAACCGCATCTTCCGCATATACACGAAGATTATCGACTTTCGCCGTGAGCGCCTGGGCCAAAAGGCGACCGACCCCAGGGCGGTGGACCTCAATACCAATAAACTGCGTAGTGGCATCGGCCTCGGCCATTTGCAGGAGACTGTCCCCCATACCAAAGCCCACCTCGACAACCCGTCTACCGGCAAAACCAAAGGTCGCATCCCAATCCAACGCTCCCGCCTCCACCGCAAGACCCAGTGACGGAAAACCGCTTTCCCAGCCGCGCTGCTGACTTGGCGTCATGCGCCCAGCGCGCATCACAAAGCTGCGAATCCTGTTCGCGACTAAACGCTCCGGGGGTACCACGTGAAGCGAGCTGAGTGCTTACGCAACCAGTGCGGTGCGCAGTTTTTTCAATGCATTAGCTTCAAGCTGCCGAATCCGCTCCGCCGACACATCATATTCAGCAGCCAGCTCATGCAGTGTCGCCTTATCGTCGACCAACCAGCGTCGCTCTAGGATGTCTCGACTGCGGCCATCAAGATCCGTCAGCGCTACATGAAGCCGCGCCGCGCCGTCTTCAGCAAACTCTGCAGCCTCGACGAGCTGACCAGGGTCTGCTTGCTCGTCTTTCAGAAAATGTTGCGGAGCCTGCCACGTATCTTCGTCATCGCTGTCCGTCGGGGCATCAAATGCCACATCACGACTGGTTAGGCGCCCTTCCATGCGCGTCACTTCAGTCACATCGACCCCTAAATCAGCCGCAATCGCACGCGTTTCATCAGCGGAGAGCCAATCTAGGGTTTTTTTCTGGCTGCGCAGATTAAAAAATAACTTACGCTGGGCCTTGGTCGTTGCCACTTTGACGATACGCCAGTTACGCAAAATATATTCATGCATTTCCGCCTTAATCCAATGCACCGCAAAGGACACAAGCCGCACGCCCTTGGTTGGATCAAAACGCTTTACCGCTTTCATAAGGCCAACGTTACCCTCCTGAATAAGATCCGCTTCTGCAAGACCATATCCAGAATAGCTACGCGCGATATGCACCACAAAGCGCAAGTGAGCAAGTACTAACTCTCGTGCAGAGTCAACGCACTCATCATAAAAAAGACGCTCAGCCAATTCCTTCTCGCGCTCCGGGGACAGCAGTGCAATGCCGCTGACGGCCTGCACGTATGCTGACAAATTGGCACCTGGCGCCATATTGAGTACGGCGCTATTGGGCACGGCTAATGCTTGCTTTATCTCAGTCATTTCCTAGCCTCCTATAGGCTCAAGCCCGTATTTTAGCACTCTCACCCCGAGAGTGCTAAACCCAAAATATTACCGATTTTGCGTGGAGGTGCGCGCCACTAACTGCCGAAAATAACGCCCTGCGGCCAGCCAAGCGCTCAATAACCCCAGAAATCCGCCCAGCGCAGTCAAACTAATCGGGTAAAACGCGCCCGGCAGGCGCATTTTTTGGGGACTCTCGTATAACAAAAATAACGTGTTCACCGGCCCTGTCATCCACCAGGCCATCATCATAAGCAATAGCGCAGCCACCACACCACCGCCCACGCCGTACCAGAGACCTAGGTATAAAAATGGCCTGCGCGCAAATGCCGGTGAACCACCAATAAGATGCACCACCAGAATTTCGTCTTTGCGGGCCTCGATCGCTAAACGCAAGGTGTTACCCAACACCAACACTCCTCCCATCAGCATCACCGTGCCCAAACCCAGCACCCAACGCCATCCCGCCTGCAGCGCCGTTTCTAAGCGCGCGATCCAGCGAGTGTCCACGATCACTCGATCAACACCCGGCAGCGTTTGCAGGCGCTGACGCAGATCGGTCATGACGGCCGCCGACAAGCCGTGCGCTGGCATCACAATTAACGTGTGGGGCAGCGGGTTGCGCGCTAACGACCCCATCACTCCCGCCAAATCGGCCTGCTGAATGAACTGAGACAAAGCTAGCTCTCGATCCAGCAGCACAACATCATCAATCTCTGACCAATTTTTCAGGGTGCGCTGTAGCTGTTCAGCCACTGGCAACTCACTATCTCCGGTCAACAACACCGATAATTGTGACGGTCGATCAACACCCCCCGCGACGGCACTCAGGTTATCCAAAGTCAGCAACAGCGTGCTAGGTAATGCCAATGAAATAGCGATCACCAACCAGGTGACCGCCGTCACAGCGGGTTGCGCAACCAATTTTTGCCAACTATTACTAGCGGCCGCACGGTGCTGCGCACGCCAAGCCGCCCAAAGGCCCCAACCCGACTCGTCTCGCTTGCCAGACCGCGTCACGCTATCTCGGCCTGCATTAGTTGCCCCGCTAGGAGCGTCATCAATCGATGACGCGATCGCGCGATCAATGACACATCATGCGTTGCCACCAACACGGTGACCCCCACTTGGTTAAAGGCTTCAAACAGCGTCATGATTTCAGCGGAGAGCGTTGGATCAAGGTTCCCTGTGGGCTCATCTGCGATCAGAAACTCCGGCCGCGCCACCACCGCGCGCGCAATCGCAACCCGCTGTTGCTCTCCACCGGAGAGTCCATTTGGATCCGCTCGCTCTCTCGCTAACAGACCCACCTTATCCAGTGCTGCGCGCACTCTCCGATTTGCTTCTTGAGGAGAAAAACCCGCAATTTCAAGAGGTAAGGCGACGTTATCACGAACGTTGCGGTCGAATAGTAGCCGGTGTTCTTGAAATACCACGCCAAAACGACGGCGATAACGCCCTACCGCGCCCCCCTGAATCTGCTCAGTAGACCGGCCATCGACCAAAATCTGACCGCCGGTGGGCCTATCCAGTAGCAACAGAAGACGCAGCAACGTGCTTTTGCCAGCCCCAGAGTGGCCGGTCAGCAACGCCATTTCACCATTATCGATCTGTAAGTTCAGATTCCGCAGCGCATCCTGTTGCCCAAACCGACGGCTAACGCGGTCGAATTCAATCATCAGGCATGCCCACTATTGGTCATCTAGTAATCCATCAACGAAATCTTGAGCAGAAAAGTCCCGCAAATCCTCCGCTTGTTCGCCGATACCGATGAAGCGGATCGGACGTTTCAATTTATTCGCGATCGCAAACAGCACACCGCCTCTGGCAGTACCGTCTAACTTCGTCACGGCAACGCCCGTAACGCCAACGGTCTGGTCGAACTCTAGAGCCTGCGACACTGCGTTCTGACCCGTTCCCGCATCCAACACTAAAAGTGTCTCGTGTGGCACTGCCGGGTTTTGCTTCCGCATAACCCTAACCACTTTTGCCAACTCATCCATCAGGTGGGACTTATTCTGTAGGCGCCCCGCCGTATCGGCGATCAAAACATCAACGCCTCTTGCGGTGGCCGCCTGAAGTGCATCGTAGAGCACCGATGCACTATCGGCACCCGTGTGCTGCGCAATCACTGGGACATCGTGTCGCTGGCCCCAAGCCTCAAGCTGTTCAACCGCTGCGGCCCGGAAAGTATCTCCCGCAGCCAGCATGACACTGCGCCCCTCCTGCTGATATCGATGCGCCAGTTTACCAATGGTCGTTGTTTTCCCCGCGCCATTGACCCCCACAACCAAGATCACAAAAGGGCGATGGCCCTCTGTTTTTAACGGCAGCTCTTGGTCAATCAGCAATTCCACTAGGGTCGCTTTTAATGCAGACATGACTGTATCTGTGGCAGACAGCGACTTCCGATCAAGACGCTGACGCAACAGCTCGAGCACGCGCGCAGAGGCCTCAACGCCCATGTCAGCCATAATTAACTGTTCTTCGAGCGCTTCCATCAAAGCGGGATCAAGCTGCTTTTTTCCCAAGATCAGACTAGCCAAACCCTCTGATAACTGATTGCGGCTGCGCCCTAGCCCTGTCCGTAACCGCTCAAACATGCCAGCCTCTGGGGGCTTGGCAGCGAGCGCCTCTCCGCGATCATCCGTCGCAGTGGGAGAGCCTGCCGCCGGCCCATCCTGCTGCGCTGTAGTCGCAGCGGCAGCCTCCGGGGCTTGCTCGCCTTCCGCTGCGGTCTGATCCTCAGATTTAGACCCAAACTCAGTCTTGGCGCGACGTTTGAATAGCTTCATGATGCATCTTTCTCACTTGGAGGGGTCTGACTAGGCAGTTGGGGGGCTCTCGATCCTGCCGAGCAGATAGTCTAGCATTCCAAAAATGAGGTGCCAGCATGAGTCAAGGTGACCGCCCACCCGGTAAGCGACAACTTCGTGTCATCGGTGGAGATTGGCGTGGTCGCAAGCTCAGCTTCCCGAGCAGGGTAAGCCTCAGGCCCACTGCGGATCGAGTACGGGAAACACTATTCAACTGGCTGGCTCCCAGGGTGGAGGGCGCCCACTGCCTCGACTTATTCGCCGGATCAGGCGCGTTGGGAATCGAGGCGCTGTCGCGCGGTGCGCGGCGCTGCGATTTTGTGGATACTGATCAACAAGCCATTGACGCCATTGAACAAAATCTGCAGTCATTAGGCGCCTCTGAGCAGGCGACGCTGCGCACATGTCAGGCAGACTCTATGCTCGCTGGGGATGCCCGATGGGACATTATTTTTGTTGACCCTCCCTTTGAAGCGAGTCTGGGCAATCGCCTCCTCAACCGTCTTGCCTCCTCGCAGTGCCTGCAAGACGACGGCTTGGTGTACTTTGAAACTCGGCGCTCTGCCCCCGAGAAAATCCCCGAGCAGCGCTATGAGATCTACCGCGAGAAGACAGCGGGGGATGTGTGCTTCCGGCTTCTGAGATTTCGTTCGGCATAGGGCCATCGGCGTTTGTTCGCCTCTCTAGAGTTGTGTAGGCTGGCAATTCGGCATAAAAGGAGCGTCTTATGCTAACCCATACCGTGGTATACCCAGGTACTTTTGACCCGATCACGAATGGCCACGTAGACCTCGTCGAGCGCGCGTCGAAACTGTTTGAGCGCGTGGTCGTTGCGGTGGCAACCAGTGAAAAGAAAACGCCTTTATTTTCGCTTGAGGCTCGCGTTGAACTGGCTCAGACAGCGCTGGGCCACGTGGGCGCTGTCGAGGTCGTTCCTTTTGCTGGGCTGCTGATCGATTTCGTACGCCAATACGATTCTCATTGCGTGTTGCGCGGCCTTCGTGCTGTCGCTGACTTTGAATACGAGTTTCAGCTTGCCAATATGAATCGCGCAATGAGCCCCTCGTTTGAAAGCGTCTTTCTCACACCCAGCGCGGAACTCTCCTACATCTCGTCCTCATTGGTCAGAGAAATCGCCGCATTAGGCGGAGATGTCAGTGGGTTTGTTCCGATTAACGTCGCAGAAGCCCTCAAGGGCGCCTCGTAGTCAGGATATCTGCCAGCGTCACGCCGCAGAAAAAGCGCGCGGAAAGCTAACGCTGGCACTTGGCACAGAACACAGTAGCTCTCCCACCTTGGCGTATTTCTCGCAGCGACGCGCCACAGCCTCGACACGGCTGTCCTCCCCGGCCATAAACACGGAGCTGTTGTGCAAAGTAACCCGGTGCACCGTCGCCGCCGACAAAGTCCCTTAGCGTGGTGCCCCCGAGCTCAATAGCCTCTCCTAATACCCGCTTAATTGTGTTCACAAGCACCTCGTAACGTGCCGCTGCAATTCGGCCTGCCGCCCGTGCGGGGTGGATGCCCGCTAAAAATAGCGCCTCGTTAGCATAGATATTACCGACGCCGACAACCACCTTGCCATTCATGACGAACTGCTTGATCGGCACGTGACGCTTGCGAGACTGTTGGTATAAATAATGGCCGCTGAATGTGTCAGATAACGGCTCAGGCCCCAATGAATCTAATAAGGGGTGAGACGCACCTTGCAACCAGTGAAAGCTGCCAAAACGCCGCGGATCGTGATAACGCAAACACCAGCCATTATCGAGCACGATATCGATGTGATCGTGAAACATCGGCGGAGTATCAGCCAACATCAGCCGCAAGCTACCCGACATGCCCAAGTGGACCATTAACGTGCCCCGATTGGTTTCCAGCAGCAGGTATTTTGCCCGCCTGCTGACACCAATGAATTGCGCCCCCGCCAAAATGTTGTTCAGTTCGGGCGGCACCGGCCAGCGTAACCTTGGCTCGCGAACAAGGGCTTGGGCAATCACCCGCGACGTAATGTGGGGCGCAATACCCCGACAAGTGGTCTCTACTTCTGGAAGTTCCGGCATATTCTGTTTGGACAGCGCGGATGGCGCCCCTTACTGGCTAACAGCGTCATTATGGCAACGCTCATGAAAATCTGACACCTAAACAAAAACCCCGGCCAAGAGCCGGGGTTTCGAATGTGGGGTCGTGCACCGCACTTACTTAATTTTGGCTTCTTTATAGATCACGTGCTTGCGCGCAACTGGATCGTACTTTTTCATTTCAAGTTTATCCGGCATGGTGCGCTTATTCTTATCAGTCGTGTAGAAATGCCCTGTACCAGCCGTTGAATTCATTCGAATCTTTTCACGCATTTTTAAATCCTCAAACCTTCTCGCCGCGGGCACGCAACTCTGCCAGCACCACATCGATGCCGCGCTTGTCGATAATGCGCATTCCTTTAGAGGTGAGCCGCAACGATACGAAGCGGTTCTCACTTTCCACCCAGAAACGGTGGTTATGTAAATTTGGCAGGAACCGACGCTTGGTGCGGTTCTTTGCGTGGGAAACGTTGTTTCCGGTTGCGGGACGCTTACCCGTAACCTGACAGACACGTGACATGACACTACCCGTGAAGATAAACAAAAGGGCGCGTTTTATACCAGAGGGCCATTGGCGGTGCAAGCCATCTGCGGGCACAGGCCATTGAAGTGTGCAAAAACCCCTGCAAATGCTAGTGTGCTGGCACATTAGTAACGAGGTGGAACCGATGGGTCTGTTGCACCAGCGGCACATTCTAGTGGCCATCAGTGGGGGCATCGCAGCTTATAAAGGCGCTGAGCTCGTGCGTCTGCTCAAAAAACAGGGGGCCGTTGTTCGGGTGATCCTGTCACGCGGGGCAAAGGAATTTATTACGCCACTCACACTGCAAGCTTTGTCTGGTGAACCGACGCATAGCGAATTACTCGATGAAGCGGCCGAAGCCGGTATGGGCCACATTGAGCTAGCACGCTGGGCTGATCTGGTGGTAATCGCCCCCGGGACCGCCGATGTCATTGCCAGACTCGCTCAGGGCAGAGCAGACGACCTACTGACCACAGTGGCGCTGGCTACACCGGCGCCTGTCGCCGTGGCGCCAGCAATGAACCAGCAAATGTGGGCAAACGAAGCAACCCAAGATAACCTCAAAAAACTCGTCAGTCGGGGTATTCAGGTCATTGGTCCCGATGCGGGCGAGCAGGCCTGTGGTGATGTGGGCCCTGGGCGTCTCCTAGAGCCAGACGCGATTGCAACTGCACTCGCCGAAAATTTTGAATCACGTTTATTGGACGGCAAGCGCGTAGTGATTACCGCGGGACCCACTATTGAAGCGATCGACCCCGTGCGTTATCTCAGTAACCATAGCTCAGGAAAAATGGGTTACGCCTTAGCTCGCGCCTGTGCTGAAGCTGGCGCAGCGGTTACCTTGATCACCGGTCCGGTCACCTTAGCACCTCCCAGCCGAGTCGAGATGGTTTTAGTTACCAGCGCTGAAGAGATGCATGAGGCCGCCGTGAAATATGCGTCGCCCGCCGATATTTTTATCGGTGCGGCAGCAGTATCCGATTATCGACCCGAATCGGCGGCTCCGGAAAAACTGAAAAAAACTGAGGGGGAAAACCGGGTGATCACGCTCGTGCAAAACCCCGACATTATTGCCGCTGTGGCAAAACTGCCACAGCGGCCCGCCCTCGTGATCGGCTTCGCGGCCGAGACAACTGAACTCATCGCTCATGCCCGTGAAAAACGACTTAGAAAAAATCTGGACTATATCGTTGCTAATGATGTCAGTGACCCTGACACCACCTTTGGCTCTGACCAAAATGCGGTGCACCTGATTGGTGAACACGAGGAGCATTATTTGCCCCTAGCGACAAAGCGGCTGATTGCGGAGCGCATTGTTAGCCTTGTTGCTCATCACCTCGAGACAATAAGCTCGGCATCGGGCTAGGTTGAAACAAGTCCCATTTGCCGAACTGCGGCATCTTCACATTGCGTTTAAGAGTCGCCCGCATCATGCTCAGCGCTGCGTGACAGCACGAGAACTCAGACCATGTCCTTAAATCAAGGCGAGGCGGGGAACTTTGCGCGAATCCTGACGGAGTCGCTGCCTTACATCCAACGCTTCACCGGAAAAACCTTCGTCATCAAGTTTGGTGGCAATGCCATGACTGACCCCCAACTCCACGAGAGTTTTGCACGGGATGTCGTCTTGATGAAGCTTGTTGGCATGAACCCCGTTGTCGTTCATGGCGGTGGTCCACAGATTGGCCAACTACTTGAGCGCCTCAACATCGAAACGGCGTTCGTTGATGGTATGCGCGTGACCGATGAGCGCACAATGAATGTAGTGGAAATGGTGCTCGGCGCCACCGTTAACAAAGAAATCGTGGACAGCATTCACCGCAATGGCGGGCGAGCTATCGGTATCACTGGAAAAGACGGCCAGCTGATTCAAGCGCAGAAACTGTCAGGGCAGTGGGGGGAAAACGGCCAGCCAGATATTGGTCAGGTCGGCGAAGTCTCCAGCATTGATACAGACCTGCTATCTGTTCTGCGCGAGAGTGATTATATTCCGATTATTGCGCCGGTCGCAGGCGGCTCCGATGGGCAAACTTATAATATTAATGCCGACCTCGTGGCCGGCAAGCTGGCCGAGGTGCTTCAAGCTGAAAAGCTGATGCTGCTCACCAACGTCTCCGGTCTCTTAGATGCAGATGGGAAAACCCTCACCGGGCTGTCCACCGACCAGGTGCAAGAACTGATTACCTCTGGTGTCATCCACAGCGGCATGCTGCCAAAAATTCAGTGCGCGTTGTCCGCGGTTCATAATGGCGTCACCAGCGCGCATATCATTGATGGTCGGGTTGCTCACGCGGCACTACTGGAGATTTTTTCTGACGAAGGTATTGGTACGCTGATCAGTAATGAAAACTAAATCCGCCGGTGACCGTTTGCACCCAAGCGCGTGACTCTTTAGCATCGAGCTTCAATCTCAATTGCAGTAGCGCATGGCCGACGCAACCAACAAAAAAGTACCCCAACGCAGGGAACAGATACTGCAAGCCCTAGCAGAAATGCTCGAGGCTACACCCGACAATAAAATTACCACCGCGAAAATTGCTGCCGCTGTTGGCGTTTCGGAGGCCGCGCTTTATCGGCACTTTCCCTCTAAAACTAAAATGTTTGAAGCGTTAATTACTTTCGCAGAAGAAGCGCTATTTGTGCGCATCGGGCGGATGGGTGACGGGTCTTTAACCGCTATAGAGCAATGCCGCGCCTTGGTGCGCCTGTACTTAGAGTTTTGCGAGAAAAACCACGGCATCAGTCGACTGCTGACCGGTGGGGCGCTGACGGGAGAGTCGCGACAACTTCATCATCGAGTCGCGCAGCTCTATGAGCGTCTCGAAACCCAACTGCGACAGTATTTGCGAGAAGCTGAACTGCGTGACGGATGTCGACCTCGATTGCCTGTCAACACGGCGGCCAACATGATGATGGCGTTTGCCGAAGGGCGCGTGCATCAATTTTGTCGCAGTGGTTTTAAAAGCGGGCCCACCGAAAACTGGCAGGATCAGTGGGAGTGGCTGGGAACAGATCTCATGCAAGCGGTGCCTCCGGCAGCTAGTGCATAGTCCAACCTGGCCAGACCGCAACGGCCATTACTGATTCGGTGGATACATTGAGGGACCGCACGCGATCACCAAATCATCAGGTGTTATTGGCCGAGCTGTCCGACACTCGACCATATGTTGTCATCACGGTGTGCTATCGGCATATGCGCGGCGCTACGCAGAAACGTAACGGTCCCGGTAGCGCTGCAGTGCGTCGCGATGCCTTATCGCTTCGGGGTTATCCTCAACCCATTCGATAATGTCGTGAAGCGAGATGACGCTGATCACGTCAAGCCCCCAGTCTTGCTGAACTTGCTGTACCGCGGAGAGCTCGGCCGTTCCGCGCTCGCAGCGATCAAGGCCTATCAACACACCAGCACCCGTTGCACCAGCCGCCTCCAAAATAGCCATTGACTCTTTAATGGCCGTCCCCGCTGTCATCACGTCATCCACGATGAGCACATTCCCCTGTAACGGCGCGCCAACCACCTGGCCACCTTCTCCATGCGCTTTAGCCTCCTTACGATTAAAGGCAAATGGCATGTCAACGTCATGGTGATCCGCCAACGCAATAGCGGTAGTCGCAACCAACGGAATGCCTTTGTAAGCTGGCCCGAATAGCATGTCGGCCGGCAAATTGGCCGCCTGTAAGGCAGCCGCATAACACCTACCAAGCTGTGCCAGTGACGATCCCGAGGCAAATTTACCCGCATTAAAAAAGTAAGGGCTCACGCGGCCCGACTTCAACTCGAACTCGCCGAACTGCAATACGTTACAGGCGAGAGCTAAACGAATGAAGTCCTGACGATAATGTTGCGAGGCTGTTGTCACCACTCACTCCACAGTACTGTTTTTGATGAAAGCGCCCATCGGCTTAATCCAGCACTTAGTTACGGCCTAGCTCGGGGCTTTAACGGTATACTATTGGAACTCAGACAATAGGACTAGCAATGAGAATTATCAGCCTCGTCGTCGAGGGGCTCGAACGTGCGGCGGACGCCGGTTGCCTTGAGTGGTTATGGACGCAGGACGCGGACATCATCTGCCTACAGGACACGCGCTGCTCTGAATATTCGCTAAGTGGTGAGCGCTTTTTCCCAGCACATTACCACCCCTATTTTCTCGATCATTTTGAGGATGCCGGGCTCAATGGCGTCGCCATCTACTGCAAAAAGATCCCCAAAGCGATTATATGGGGCCTCGGATTTGAGCAGTTTGATTCTCAGGGCCTCTATATACAGGCTGATTATGACCAAGTGAGTATCGGCTCCGTGTTAGTCCCCAGTGCACTCAGTGGCGAACAAGCGATGGCGCACAAGCTCGCCTTTCTTAATCAATTAAGCGGCCACCTAGAGAAAGTGCGCCATAAACGTCGCGGCTACATATTGTGCGGTGGGTGGGAGTTGATGGCACATCACGCTGACGCGGAGGAGGTCGGCAATACTGGGGTTATCCCGGGGCTGTCACCCAACGAACGAGGCTGGTTATTAGATCTTTACGATAGCGGCTACGCTGACGCTTTCAGAGTGATTGACGGTGAACCCGATGCACTGACCTGGTGGCCTCATGGCGATGAGTCGGGAGGCATGCGAACCGATACACACATTATTTCTGAACTCCTCGTAAGTGCGGTCAAAAAAGTCCACATCTATGACGCTCAGGTATTTTCGCACCATGCGCCCGTCGTCATTGACTACGACATCGCGTTTTAACCTTTACTCAGTGCCTCTCGCTGAGCAGCGTTAATGTCTGCCCCCGCAGCCACCGCTAGCCGCAGCAATTCGGCCAGCTCCTCTTGCGTAAATGTGGCTCCTTCGGCCGTGCCCTGCACTTCAACTAATCCGCCGCTCTCTGTGAGCACCACGTTCATATCACTGTCAGCCCGAGAATCCTCAGCATAATCAAGGTCTACCACAGGAATGCCCCGCCAGACCCCCACCGAAACGGCGCTGACCAGGTGTTTTAATGGATCTACCGATAGATCTCCAGATCGCTGAAGGCCGTTGAGCGCGTCCACAACGGCGACACAAGCCCCTGAAATTGCGGCCGTCCGAGTACCGCCATCCGCCTGAATAACATCACAGTCTATCGTGATCGTGCGCTCACCCAACAACGTAAGATCTAGCGCGGCACGCAGCGAGCGGCCGATCAGGCGTTGAATCTCTACCGTGCGACCACCCTGCTTCCCGCGGGCAGCCTCTCGGTCCATACGTGACCCCGTTGACCGCGGCAACATACCGTATTCTGCGGTAAGCCACCCCTCGCCCTTACCACGCAAAAATCGCGGTACCCCTGCCGTCACGCTGGCAGTGCAGATCACTTTAGTTTGGCCAAAACACACAAGCACCGAGCCCTCAGCATGACAGGTATAACCCCGCTCAAAGTGTATTGGACGCATTGCGTTAGGTGCTCGACCGCTAGGTCGATCAGATGCTGCCGCCATGGCGGGTCTCCCGGTCTCAGTAACAGTTAACAACCCCTCGGCTACTGTTACACTTCACTGCGTCCATAGCTGGAGCGATGCGGTGACTCAGAGTATGACGGGCTTTGCCCGAGCGAGTGTAACAACCGACGGCTTAACGGTCACTGTAGAGTGCCGCTCGGTTAATAATCGTTACCTCGATCTGCACTTTCGAATGCCAGATACGTTGCGCGAATTTGAGCCGCAAATGCGAGCACAAATCAGCCAAGCTTTTTCACGTGGAAAACTCGAACTATCCGTTCAATACCAACAAAACAAGGCGACGTCTGAGGCGGCGGTGGATACCGATCGACTGCACACCTTACAGGCGGCCCTGACGCAAATTTCAACGCACTTCCCAGACGCCGCCACGCCAAACCAACTGGCGTTATTACAGGCGCCGGGTGTGCTAAACGAGCGTCCGATAGCAGTTGAAGCGCTTATTTCAGCGACCACTGCCGCGCTGACGCAGTGCCTCGAAACACTGACGCAGAACCGCCGAGAGGAGGGTGTAAAATTAGCCGCTATGGTGTTGGAACGAGGAGAGCTGATACGAGCTCTCCTGCACTCGCTCCGGCAAGATCTGCCAACGTTGCAGCAAGCCCATCGAGAAAAGCTACTCGCTCGGATGGCGTCATTAGAGCTCACCGCGGACGCCAAGCGCTTAGAAGAAGAAGTTGTTTACGTACTGCAGCGTGCCGATGTAGAAGAAGAAATGGATCGCCTCGGTGCTCACTTAGACGCCATTAACGAGGCGTTAGCGGGAAAAGCACCCTGCGGCAGAAAACTCGATTTTTTAATGCAAGAGCTTAATCGAGAGGCCAACACACTCGCCTCCAAATCAACTGCTTTAGACACAACCAATACCGCCGTAGAGTTCAAAGTGTTAATTGAACAGATGCGCGAGCAAATTCAAAATATCGAGTAGATGACACGCATGGATAATACGATATCGCGAGGCCAGTTACTGATTATTTCGGCACCCAGTGGTGCTGGAAAAACCTCTTTAATTCGGGCGCTCGTAGAAAATGATCGTCGTATCGAGGTGTCGGTTTCGCACACGACGCGGCCACAGCGCCCTGGCGAGATAGAAGGCGTTAATTATTTTTTTGTGCCGCCTGAGACGTTTAAAAGCATGCAAGACGACGGCGTATTTTTCGAATCGGCTGAGGTATTCGGGCATTTTTATGGCACCAGCACAGCGCAATTAGACGCGCGTCTCGCGCAAGGCGCCGATGTGATTTTAGAAATCGACTGGCAAGGGGCTGAACAAGTGCGGGGCTTATTACCGGACAGCACATGGATTTTTATCTTGCCTCCTTCAGTCGCGTCTCTGAAGACGCGATTACGCGGACGAGGGCAGGATACTGAAGCCACCATTGATCTGCGCATGCAGGCGGCTCAAGATGAGATGTCACACTGCTACGAGGCAGATTACCTCGTCATTAATGACGTGTTTGACACCGCACTCATCGAGCTTCAAGCCATCATTAGCTCATCAAGATTGTGCACTGGACGCCAGCGGACGGCACACAACGCACTGTTGACGGATTTATTGACCTCCGAAACGGCCAAACCGTGAGGCATGTCGGCAAATTAACACTGAAGGGTGGGTTCACCTGCTCTACCTAGGGTATACTACGCGGCCGCATTTGATAGCGGCGAAGATCAGGAGACCACGCTGTTATGGCGAGAATTACCGTAGAAGATTGTCTGGATAACGTCGAAAACCGATTTGAGCTCGTCATGCTTGCCTCGAAGCGAGCGCGACAACTTGCTACTGGCGGTCGCGATCCATTAGTAGAGGACGAATCAGACAAGGCCACTGTCATTGCGCTGCGTGAGATAGCTGACGGACTCATTACGCCCGAAGTATTGGCTCGAGAGAGCGAGATCGAGGCAGAGGAAGAGCTCGCAGCCACATTTGAGACGCCGATTCTCTAATTTGGAGAGTTGCTAGCGATGGTAGCCATTACGCGCCAAACGCTCAGTAGACCGCTCCTCGGGCCCGCTTCATATTTAGCGTCCCGAGGCAAAATACCGCTTAGCACTAGCACTGGACGCGCTGGCCATAGTTCACTGGCAGCTTTCGAGCAGTTAATCGCCGACTATTTGCCGTTAGAGCAGGTGAAGCTGGTCCGGCGAGCCTACTACTACTCTGAACAAGCACACTACGGGCAAACACGACGTAGCGGTGAACCTTATGTCACGCATCCCCTCGCAGTCGCCTGCATTCTGGCGCGCATGCACATGGACCCACAAAGCTTAATGGCCGCGTTGCTCCATGATGTCATTGAAGATACGGGCGTCACCAAAAAAGATATTGGTGCGCAATTCGGCACCGATGTCGCCAATTTGGTGGACGGTGTGAGTAAGTTGACCCATGTCGAGTTCGACTCAGCCGAACAAAGACAAGCCGAGAACTTCCAGAAAATGACCTTGGCGATGGCCAAAGATATCCGCGTCATTCTCGTCAAACTGGCTGATCGACTCCACAATATGCGGACGCTCGGGGTATTGAACCGTGAAAAGATAAAACGCATCGCGACTGAAACACTCGACATTTATGCACCCATTGCGATGCGCCTTGGCATGAATGAGATCCGTCTAGAATTTGAAGATTTAGGGCTCAAAGCCCTCTATCCCATGCGCGCGAGAAGGCTTGAAGCGGCGCGCAGGGCGGCTAGCGGCAACCGAAAGCAGCTCATAGAGCAAATTCGTGGGCAACTGAGCCAAACACTCAACCGTGAGGCATTGAGTGCAACGGTCGTCGGTCGCGAAAAGCACCTCTACAGCATCTACAAAAAAATGAAAGCAAAGCGAAAATCTTTTGCTGAGGTCATGGACATATTCGCCTTTCGTCTCATCGTCGACTCCGTCGATGATTGCTATCGCGCGTTAGGCATGGTCCATAGCCTGTATAAGCCCGTACCCGGTGAATTTAAGGACTACATTGCGATACCCAAAGCCAATGGCTACCAATCGCTGCATACCGTTTTAAAAGGCATGCACGGCGTGCCGATTGAAATTCAGATTCGCACTCACGAAATGGAAGACATGGCGAATAATGGTATCGCAGCTCACTGGCTCTATAAGAGCGAAGAGGGCAGCACCAGCATATCGCATGCCCGAGCACGAGAATGGGTACAGGGCCTTCTCGAAATGCAGCAACGCGCGGGCGACTCGTTGGAGTTCATCGAGAATGTAAAAATCGATCTGTTCCCCGACGAGGTCTATGTCTTTACGCCGCGAGGAGATATTCTTGAGTTGCCAAAAGGGTCGTGTGGTATCGACTTTGCCTACGCGGTCCATACCGACATCGGCAACCATTGTGTTGCGGCGCGGGTCAGTAAGCAGTTGGTACCCCTATCAGAGCCGTTGGAAAGTGGTGCCACGATCGAAATCGTCACCTCACCGACTGGCAGACCCAGTCCCTCGTGGCTCAATTGGGTGGTCACCGCCCGCGCCCGGACCCATATTCGCCACTTTTTAAAGGATCAGCGGCGCGATGACTCCCTCGCGCTAGGCAAAAACCTGCTCGACCGCGCGCTAATGGCCCAAGACACTCGTCTCAGCGCCATTGATGACGCTGCAATGGACGCCGCCTTAACCGCATTAGGTAAAGCGGATATCGACGAATTGGTGATCGACGTCGCATTAGGTAATACGCTGCCCCATATCGCCGTTGCACACCTGACTAATCGCTACGATGACGCCGCAGTCAGTGGCGAGGGCGCCACGCTCGGCATCCGCGGGACGGAAGGCGTAGGCGTGGCTTATGCAAAGTGTTGCTGCCCCTTACCGGGAGATGCTATTCAAGGGTACTTAGGGCAAGAACGAGGCTTAGTCGTTCACCGCGATAGCTGCCGCAACTTAGTCGACCTGAGAGAACAACGCGATCGGCTTATGTCACTGCACTGGGATGAAGATATTGAGCGTAGTTATCCCGTTGGCCTTAGGGTGCAAGTGGAAAATCGGCGCGGCATGATCGCCGTATTAGCCACGCGACTGAGCAGTATTGGACTCAACATCGAGCGCATTGCGACACAAAATAAAGACATCCAGTTCACCTTTGTCGATTTAGAGCTACAAGTCAGCAGCCGCATTCATTTAGCAAGGGTGATGAAGCGCGTCAGGACAATCGAGGGCGTGCTCAAAGTAACGCGCAGCGCACGGCGATAAAACGCCTCAAATTGAGCTACTCTCCTCTGGGGGCCGCAACACATCGATCTTGCGTCGCTCGAAGCTTCGTTATTCAATAAAGACCAACCGTTCATGTCAGGAGGCTGCCGTGTCGAACCGCGCTGTCATCACCACCCCATCCGCGCCGCAGGCAATAGGCCCCTATTCACAGGGCATCAAAGTCGGTAACACCGTATGGATATCCGGGCAGATCCCACTCGACCCGAAAACGATGTTGCTGATATCAGGTGACATTACTGCCGAGAGCGAGCAGGTGTTCGCCAACCTTGCCGCAGTGGCCGCAGCTGCGGGGGGCACTCTCGATGATGCTGTAAAAATTAATATTTCCCTGACCGATCTTGCTGATTTCGATGCGGTCAATGCCGTCATGGCGCAACAGTTTGCAGAACCTTATCCCGCACGAGCCTGTGTACAAGTGGCGGCCTTACCGAAAGGCGCTCGCATTGAGGTCGAGGCCATTCTCACGCTGTAAGCACCCAACGGTTATTTGTCGCTAGGCGTTGATGGCCGCTGCATAGCCCTCGCGCCATGACGGGTAGGTCAGCGTGAAGCCGATCTCTTTGAGTAACGCGCTTCGACACTGACGATTGGCTCTTGAGATCCCCTGTTGCTGTGTTTCGCTGAGCGTAACGCCCAATTTTTCGGCCAACCATCGCTCAACCTCGTAAGTGGGAGTCGTATCCCCATCAGCCGCTAACAAAGTGGGTGGCACCGCTTCTCCCTGCTCATCTAGATGCAAACAGTGCACAATCAATCGTGCTAAATCTTCTCGATGAATGCGGTTGCCAAAAGAAGACCCTGGGGCTCCTCCCTGACCAGAGAGTACCCGCCGAATTAACATGCCATGCGGGTCGCCGTACACACCGGCAGGCCGAATAACGGTAGTGGTTCGCGCGCGTCGGATCCCGGCCTCTGCTGCCACCATCGCTCTTGCTTGGGGCTCGCTCACGTTCAGTGGTGAGTACTCATCCACCCAGCCACCGGCTGCCTCCCGATAAACCCGCGTTGATGACACCCAGATAACGCGACGACACGCCAATAGCCAAGGTTGTTCCGCCAATAGCGTAGCGGCCTGAGTAAAGCCACTGTGATACCCCTCCGGATCGTAAGACTGAGGCGTTGGCGTGATGAGAATATAATCGGGGTCTAACACCGGCAACGCGGCCATAGATACTGGGTCGGTCAGGTCTACCTGATAGCGATCAAAGCGCTCGGAGAGCTTGCTGGCATGGCGGCGCGCAGCCGACACGTGCCAACCGGCCTCTCTCATTGAAAACCCCACTCGCGTACCAATGTCGCCACATCCAAGGATCAGCAGGTGCATAAATTGCGCAGCCTCATCTAAGAATCGCTAAGATAACACTCTGACAGCGAGAGCAGGGTATCGAGACGCCTTTGAGCCAAACCATTTTGCACAACTCCGTGACGACGCTCCGCGGTGTCGGCGAGAAATTGAGATTACGTCTGTCGGAAATTGGCATCTATTCTTTAGAAGATCTGCTGTTTCATTTTCCGCTTCGGTATCAAGACCGTACTCGCGTAACGCCCATCGGCGCACTCACTGATCAGATCGATGCGGTGGTACAAGGAGAGATCAAAGGCGCTGCAGTCACAATGGGTAGGCGCCGTACGCTTGTCGTTCAAATCGGTGACGAAACCGGGCTGGTCACGATCCGTTTTTTCCATTTTCGGCAGATGCAGGTCGCTCAATTTAAAACGGGGGGGCGCGTCACACTCTTTGGTACGCCACGAAGATTAGCCGGTAAGGTAGAGATGGTGCATCCGGAGTATCGGCTAGGCGACGAGACCACTTTATTAGAGCCGGCCCTCACGCCGGTTTATCCGACCGTCAGTGGACTCGGGCAAAGCACCTGGCGAAAACTCTGTGGTCAGGCGGTGGCATTGCTCACGAAAACGCCACCAGATGATCTATTAGCCGGCGTCACCGACGATACCATTACCCTGCCAGAGGCCATTTCGTTTCTCCATAATCCTCCTCCGTCTGCATCGCTTGAACAAATTCAGCAAGGGACTCATCGCGCACAAACCCGGCTAGCACTTGAGGAGCTCATCGCGCACCAAGTATCAGTTTTAGGCGTCCGGGATAAGGAGCGGCGATTCGTTGCGCCAGTCATCGATAGAGATTCCCCTTTATCGAAGGCACTCTTTAGGTCACTGCCTTTTAGCCCAACAGAAGCGCAAAATCGTGTTGGGGAGGACCTCAGTCAAGACCTTGCTCAAAATCACCCTATGTTGCGTTTAGTGCAAGGTGATGTGGGTTCAGGCAAGACCTTAGTCGCAGCAAAAGCAGCGCTCGACACTATCGCATCGGGCTACCAGGTTGCCTTCATGGCACCCACTGAGTTGCTAGCTGAACAGCATTTTTCAACCTTACAGTCTTGGTTCGCACCATTGGGCAAACCTGTTTCCTGGTTAAGCGGCCGCATTAAGGGACGTGCCCGTGCTGAGGTGTTGCAACAACTCGCGAGTGGTGAGGCGGCAGTTGTGGTTGGAACACATGCCTTGTTTCAAGAGGACGTCCATTTTCAACGCCTTGGGCTAATCGTCGTCGACGAGCAACATCGATTTGGTGTTCATCAACGCCTAGCGTTGGCAGATAAAGGTGCAGATGGACAGCATCCACACCAACTCGCACTGACTGCCACGCCGATTCCACGATCACTCGCCATGGTCGCTTATGGCGATCTGGATTGCTCGGTGATTGACGAGCTCCCCCCAGGACGGACACCCGTAACAACAACCTTAATTGATCACGATCGCCGTGATGCCGTCATCAAACGTGTTGGCGCCGCATGCCGTGATGGGCGACAAGCTTACTGGGTCTGTACTGCGATCGAGGAAAGCGACTCGCTGCACATGGAGGCAGCCACGGCGACGCTAGAAACCTTATCGGCCGCGCTACCAGGAGTCGCAATAGGCCTAGTACATGGCAAGTTAAAGCCGGCAGATAAAGCCGGCGTGATGGCACAGTTTAAAGCGGGGGCGCTACAATTACTCGTGGCAACGACCGTTATTGAAGTTGGCGTAGATGTGCCACAAGCCAGCCTGATGATTATCGATAATGCTGAGCGCTTGGGGCTTGCACAGCTCCACCAACTGAGAGGCCGTGTTGGCCGCGGGGCCATCGAGAGTCACTGCGTGCTTTTGTTCCGTCCGCCACTGTCGATGACGGCGCAAGAGAGGCTCAAGGTCATGCAGGACACTCACGATGGCTTTGTGATTGCAGAGGCAGATTTGCGCATTCGCGGGCCCGGCGAATTGCTCGGTACTCGGCAAACCGGACTCGCTCAATTTCGGGTTGCGAGACTCCCAGAACATGAAGCACTCTTAATAACAGCACACGGTATTGCGCAACAACTGCATCAGCACGATACGGCCCGCGCTCAAGCGCTAATGACCCGCTGGGCCGGTCCCCGCGCAGATTTCGCGCGTGTTTAATGCAGCGGGTTTTACGCGCAGACTCAGGCAAATGTCGCATCGCTGTGCTCAGACCGCTAAACTAGCGCACCCCGAAACGCGAAGTGTCTGTTAATGGTTGAATCACCCCCTTCTCTCCGCGCGGGCTCAGCAATAAAACCAGGTAAGCTGCGTGCGGTGATCGCAATCACGCGGTTTGATAAGCCCATTGGCACTTTTCTGCTCTTAGCGCCCACTTTATGGGGAATAATACTGGCGAATCAAGGTTACCCACCTTGGGAACTGCTTAGCCTCTTTGTCGCCGGCGCTATTGTGATGCGCTCCGCAGGCTGTGTCGCAAATGATCTCGCTGATCGAAATCTGGACGGCCACGTCGAGAGAACCCGATTGAGGCCATTAGTCAGTGGCGCCCTGAGCGTCTCTGAAGCCCTTTTTTTACTGATTGGCTTACTCGTTATTGCCCTGGGTTTAGTGGCGCTCACCAATACGCTCACCATTAAACTCTCGATCGCAGGCTTAGCGATAGCATTGGTCTATCCGCTTATGAAGCGCGTGACTCACCTGCCACAAATTGTGCTGGGGCTCGCCTTTTCATGGAGCATTCCGATGGCTTTTGCGGCCAGTGTGAGTGAGCTCCCGCCCGCGCTATGGTGGTTATTTAGTGCCAATCTGCTCTGGACGGTAATCTATGATACGCAATATGCCATGGTCGATCGGGAAGATGATTTAACCGTAGGTATTAAGTCGACGGCCATTTTATTTGGGCATCTCGATGTGCGTATTATTGGGCTGCTACAGTGTTGTTGTGTCATCGCCTTCTGGTGCTGTGGCGCCGCGTTTGACCTTGGAATGCCCTACTATGCTGCAGTCATCGCTGTCGGTTTACTGTTTATAAGACACCTTTGGCTCATTAAAGATCGTGATACGCAGCAATGTTTTAGGGCGTTTAATCAAAGTAAATGGATCGGTTTCCTTGTTTTGGCCGGGCTATGTGCCAATTTTTGGTTCGGGTCAGTGCCGCTTGACTGAACGCAGCGAAGCTTCCCTCAATGCCACCGTGCATCGGTCAATGAATGAGATCGATCCGGCACTGTGGCGCGCTTACTTTGGTGAAAGCGATCCCTTCCTGCGCTGGGACTTTTTACACGGGCTAGAGTCGACAGGGTGCACCACTTCACAAAGCGGCTGGCAGCCCGCCCACATCCAATTAGATCGATCCGGATCGACACTAGGCTTTGTGCCCGCCTACGTAAAAGGCCATAGCTATGGCGAATACGTTTTTGATTGGTCATGGGCAGAAGCGTGGCAGCGGATGGGTCTAGAGTATTATCCCAAACTCGTGACGGCAGTGCCTTTTACGCCAGCCACTGGCCAGCGCCTTTGGCATGATGCGGCGCATCACAACGCGCTATCGGACGTCGTCTATGGCGTACAAGCGCTCTGCTCTTCCTTAGCAGTCTCTAGTTGGCATGTCTTATTCTTGGAGCGAGCTCAGTCTGATGCGCTAGTCGACCTAGGTATGCCGCAGCGGTTAACCACCCAGTTCCATTGGTTTAACCGCGGCTATCGGGACTTCGAAGACTTTTTAGCGCGCTTCAACAGCCGTAAACGAAAAAATTTACGGCGAGAGCGAGACCAAATCGCGCGCCAAGGCTTAGTGTTAGAAACCAAGAAAGGCGGTGACATTACCCCTGAAAATTGGCGATTTTTTCATCGTTGCTACCAAACAACCTACGCTAAACGATCCGGCCACGGTGGTTATTTAACTGACGCTTTTTTTACCGAAGCCTGTCCAACACTTGGCGAAACGCCGGTTATGGTGTTGGCGTCATGCGCGGGTGAGCCCGTCGCGGCGGCGCTTTTTTTTGAAGGGGGAGATACCTTGTATGGCCGCTATTGGGGGTGCCTCGCTGAGTTTGATTATCTGCATTTTGAAGCCTGTTATTACCGTGGGATTGAGTATTGCATTAACGCCGGTTTATCGCGTTTTGATCCGGGTGCACAAGGAGAGCACAAAATTCAGCGGGGCTTTGAGCCCGTGCTAACGTACTCTAATCATTGGATTGTCGACGAGCGATTCAGCGACGCCGTTGCACAGTTTGCCGCGCAGGAATGTGATCATGTGCGTGCTTATCAGCAAGAGGCAACAACGCTACTGCCCTTCAAACTGGACAGCCCCTAAAGCGCCTACTGCGGCGCGTCGCGGAGAAAAACCCACTGTCCGTCTTGAGACTGAGCGGCACTGTAGTAATAGCCTTCACTGGTAAAATCCTTCAAGCCCTCGGGCGCATTGAGACCTTCCTCGATTATGTAACGCGCCATCAAACCACGGGCCTTTTTCGCAAAAAAAGAAATCATTTTGTATTGCCCATTTTTCAAATCACGGAATTGCGGCGTGACGATGTCAACATCCAGCAATTTAGGTCGAATCGATTTAAAGTACTCATTAGAGGCGAGGTTCACCAGAACAGGGCTGCCGCTGGCCCTCAAGTGCTTAGAAAGCAATTGGGTGATCGCGTCTCCCCAAAACTCATATAAGTTTTTACCGCCCGCATGACGAAAGGGTAAGCCCATCTCCAAGCGGTAAGGTTGCATCAAATCAAGCGGCCTGAGCAGGCCATAGAGCCCGCTTAAAATACGCAAATGCTTTTGCGCAAAAGCCAGCTCTTTCGAACTTAGCGTGTCTGCACGCAGTCCCGTGTAGACATCGCCCTTAAACGCTAGAACCGCCTGTTTGGCATTATCGAGGGAAAAATCCGGTGCCCAATTCATAAATCGCTCATGATTAAGATGTGCGATCTTTTCCGAGACCCCCATCAAAGATTGGATGTCCTCTGGCGTCATTTTGCGAGCGGCACCTACCAGCGTCGTGGCTTCAGCTAACAGTAAAGGCTGCGTCGCCTTGCGCGTCGTGGGCGCCGTCTCGTAATCCAGCGTTTTTGCGGGGGACAGAATGGACAGCATTGCATCACCTCTTCTGCAATCTTTAAGGGTGGAATGATAACCTTCACGCTGGATGATACAAACCTTTGGTAGCGCAATGAGCAACGATGTCTTACACAACACCCTGATTGATCGCGGCATTAGGCTATTGGGTCACGTGATAGCGTGGTGTGTCCCCGTGATGGCAGTGACAGTCTGTGTCATCGTCATATTGCGTTACGGGTTTAATACCGGTGCCATTGCGGCCCAAGAATCCGTTCAATACCTCCACGCTGCGCTGTTCATGCTGGGTGCCGCGGTCACAATGGGAGCGGATCAACATGTTCGAGTTGATGTGTTTTACCGCCATTTTAATCCGCGGCAGCAAGCGTGGGTGAATACGTTAGGGCACATTATTTTTACCCTTCCGCTGTGTGTTTTGATTGGCGTAGGGTCATTTGGCTATGTCGTGGACAGTTGGTCGGCACGCGAAACGTCTCCCGAACCAGGGGGCTTACCCCTCGTATATGTCTTGAAAACACTGATTCCCGCCATGGCCGTGTTACTGGGACTGCAAGCTATTGCCCACATTGGGCGGGGACTCAACGTGTTGCGCCATGAGGATCCGTCGTGATGGAAGGGCAATTCGCACTCGCGATGTTTGTTGTGGTGTGCGGCATCTTGCTACTGGGCTTTCCAGTGGCACTCACATTAGGGGGCACCGCACTGAGTTTCGCGGCTCTCGGTATTTTATTGGGACATTTTGACCCCTCCTATTTAACGGCATTAACAGGCCGGATATTTGGCACCATGGGCAACGAGACACTGGTTGCGGTGCCACTTTTTATTTTGATGGGAGTGGTCCTAGAGCGAGCGAAAATCGCTGAAGATCTACTGGCAAACCTAGCAGGCATGTTTGGCGCTCGGCCAGGAGGCTTGGGCTTGGCGGTCATTATTGTTGGCGCTCTGCTAGCTGCTAGCACCGGGATCGTCGGGGCGACGGTGGTCACCATGGGTGTTCTCGCCCTGCCAACGATGTTGCGCGCCGGGTATCAGCCTCAGCTGGCTGCAGGCACTATTTGTGCCACTGGGACATTAGGGCAAATCATACCGCCGTCGATCGCACTCGTATTACTCGGCGACACAATGTCGAGCGCCTACCAGCAGGCACAGTTAAAAATGAACATCGTCAATACGCAAACCGTCTCGGTCGGGGACCTCTTTGTGGGCGCCATTGTGCCTGGCATCGTGCTGGTCTTGCTATATCTGGCGTATGTTCTGATCCGAGCGGCAGTGCAGCCCAGCAGTGCGCCGCCAGCAGAAGTTGAAGAGACTGATATCCGGTCGGTGGCTACCGCGGTACTTCCCCCCCTAGGTCTCATTGGGCTGGTACTGGGATCAATTCTCGTGGGCGCTGCGACACCCACGGAAGCCGCCGGCGTCGGTGCGGTAGGCGCGTTGTTGCTGGCCCTGGGCCGTGGTGCGCTAACGCTAGGCGTTTTACAAGACATCTCTCGTTCCACCCTTTTTACCACGAGCATGGTGTTTTTAATTCTCATTGGGGCGGCACTGTTTTCGCTGGTTTTTCGCGGATTTGGCGGGGATACAATGATCGAGTCGTTTTTTGAGGAGCTCGGCGGAGGACCTCACACAGCACTCTTCATTGTGATGCTGGTCATGTTTCTGTTGGGCTTTATTCTCGACTTTATTGAAATTACTTTCGTTGTTGTGCCAGTGGTGGGCCCCATCTTGTTAGCAATGGGGTTCGATCCGGTTTGGCTTGGCATTATGATTGCCGTGAATCTTCAGACGTCCTTTCTGACCCCACCTTTTGGATTCGCCCTATTTTACTTACGTGGTGTGGCGCCCGACACAGTCAGCACCCGCGACATTTACTCCGGGGTATTGCCATTTGTGCTCATTCAACTGTTGCTGCTCGTCCTAATGTGGTGGTGGCCCAATTTAGTCCTATGGTTACCCGGGGTCATGGGGCGATAATGCATCGAGTCTCGTGCCCCTGAGCGCGATATGATCGTCATCGCTCAACCATTCAAGAAGAGATGCCATGCCAACTGAAGAACTAGACACAGATCCCCTCCCTTATGGAGATTTAGCATTACAAACGATTGCTATGCCTCGGGATACCAACGCTAACGGCGACATTTTTGGGGGTTGGTTGCTGTCACAAATGGACCTTGCTGGGAGTATTACGGCATCGGAGCTCGCGGGAGGCAGAGTCGCAACAGTAGCGATTGAAGGCATGTCATTTTTAACACCGGTGCATGTTGGCGCCGTTGTAAGTTGCTATTGCGATGTACTTGAAACAGGTCGTAGTTCGCTCCGCATACTCGTCGAAGTCTGGATTAATGCCAGGCAAGACGGCGAGCCGCTCAAGGTGACAGAGGGGGAGTTTATTTACGTGGCGATCGACGAACACAAGTTAACGCGGCCTATTAATCCGTAAACGAAACGGGAGGCATCACCCGGTCTCGCCCATTGAGATAAGCCCGCTCGGATATTTCGTGATAGGTCCGCACACGTTGAAAAAAGTCGAAGTAGGAAGCAGCAATTTTCTCTGCCATGGGATCAGCATCAATCAGCGCTTGAACTGCAACCTGACTCTGCTCATAAAGGACATCCATCACATCGTCAGGTAACGGCAGCAATTCTGTATCAAAGTCGCGCAGTAAAATTTCAAGTGATTCACTGTTGTGAGCCGTAAAATCATCAAGCATATCGCTATTGGTGGCACGAGCCGCCACCCTAACAATTGCCTGCAGATCGTCGGGTAATGCCGCTAGCGCCTCTTCATTAACAATAATTTCGAGCATCGCGCCAGGTTCGTGCCATCCAGGATAATAATAGTAATTACCAACCTCCATGAGACCCAGCGTTCTATCGTTGTAAGGGCCAACCCACTCAACGGCGTCAATGACACCGGTCTGCATCGACGTATATACCTCACCGCCCGCAATGCGAACAGCGGAACCACCCGCCGCATCAAAAACCTCTCCAGCGAGGCCTGGGATACGCATTTTAAGGCCCGCTAAATCTTCTCGACTATTCAACCGCTTGTTAAACCAACCCGCCATCTGAACACCTGTACTCCCACCGGCAAAGGGCACCACACCGAAAGGCGCATAGAGCTCGCGCCACAGCGCGAGGCCACCACCATAATGCAGCCAGCCGTTTGCCTCTTGAGCGGTCATTCCAAACGGCACTGCGGTATAAAAAACGGCGGCAGGGATCTTGCCCTTCCAATAATAAGCGGCCCCGTGACCTGCCTCAGCCACTCGCCGCGATACCGCATCAAAGACCTCAAACGGAGGGACAATTTCACCGGCGCCAAAGACTTTTATCCTCAACCGACCCCCTGACGCCTCATTCACTCGTCGCGCAAAGTTTTCGGGGGCCGCACCCAATCCGGGCAGCCCCTTTGGCCAAGTCGTGACTAACTTCCACTCAATAAACGCATCAACACCTCGCGCTGTCTTTGTCGGATCGCCGCCTTGACCAGACCGATCTAACGACCACATCGCCACAACACTCACCAAAGCCGCGACGAGTGCGATAACAACGAGGGGTAGTATTTGTTTCTCACGCATAATTCCGCCTTACAGAACAGTTAAATTCGCATACTGCAGCACCAGCCATTTACTACCTTCGCTAAAACTCACCTCGACCCTAGCATTACCGCCCTGACCTTCAAATTGGGTCACGACACCCTCACCAAAGACTTGATGCAAGACACGACGACCCAAGTCGAGTCCTTCGACCGGAGGTTCACTCAACGCATGATGCGATAATGACCCAAGAGGACGAGACACCGAACCATTGAGGCGGACTTCTTCTATTAGCTCTCCCGGTATCTCGCGGATAAAACGCGACGGCGTGTTGTACATGTCACTGCCATGTAAGCGTCGGTTTTCTGCATACGTCACGATCAATTTCTGCATTGCACGAGTAATACCCACATAAGCTAACCGGCGTTCCTCTTCCAATCGGCCCGGCTCCTCTAGCGACATTTGATGGGGAAAAAGATTTTCTTCAACGCCCGCCATGAACACTAAAGGGAACTCCAAACCTTTTGCACTGTGCAGTGTCATCATTTGGATACTGTCCTCATAGGGGTCCGCTTGACCCTCTCCTGCATCTAGCGCGGCACTATCCAAAAATGCCTGCAGTGGCGTGATCGTCTCGTCCTCAGGTTCAAATAGCCGCGTTGCCGTCACCAATTCCTGTAAATTTTCTACCCTCGCTTGCCCGCGTTCGCCTTTTTCAGCGCGGTGATAATTCATCAACCCTGACATTTCGATGACATGCTCTGTGAACTCGTCGAGGGATAACGTCTCCGCCGCCGTTGCAAAATCGTCAATCAATGCCTGGAAATTCGCAAGCGCAGTCAGTGCTCGTGCCGGTAGGAGCGTCTCTTTACGAACCACCTCTATCGCTTCCCATAAGGGAGCCTGATCCCGTCTGGCAACCTCTCGCAGTTTTTCTACTGTCTTATTACCGATACCACGGGGCGGCGTATTCAGAACGCGCTCTAGTGCCGCATCGTCACGACGGGCTTGAGCTAACCGCAAATAGGCCAGGGCATTGCGGATTTCTAGCCGCTCGTAAAATCGCTGCCCGCCGTATATGCGGTAAGGTATCCGCTCCCGCAGCAGCGCTTCTTCCAGTACACGTGATTGCGCGTTTGAACGATACAAAATCGCTATCGATCGCCGCGGATGTCCCTCGTCGCACCACGTTTGGGCTTGTTCAACGATATAGCGCGCCTCGTCTTGCTCATTAAATCCGGCGTATAACGTGATCGGATCGCCCCGCTCACCTTCCGTCCATAAATTTTTACCCAAACGTCCGGCATTACGCGAAATGAGTCCGTTTGCAGCTTCGAGGATCGTCTCAGTGGACCGATAATTTTGCTCTAATCTCACCGTCACTGTGCCAGCAAAATCTTCTGAAAATCGCTGAATATTTTCGACCTTAGCACCACGCCACCCATAAATAGACTGGTCGTCATCGCCCACCGCAACAACCGGGATAGTCTGCCCCGCTAAAACGCGCAACCAGGCATACTGAATCGTATTGGTGTCTTGAAACTCGTCTACCAAAATTGTTTTAAAGCGCGCTTGGTAATGCGCTAACGTAGTGGGGGACTTAAGCCATAGCTCATGTGCACGAAGCAACAACTCCGCAAAGTCGACCAGACCGCCTCGATCACACGCCTCTTCGTAAGCCGCATAAACACGCACCATGGTCTTCGCATATAAATCGCCTAGCGGCACGTCGACATGGCGCGCCCGGAGTCCTTCATCTTTCTGTCCATTAATAAACCACTGCGCCTGCTTGGGTGGCCAGCGGGCGTCATCCAGCTCCAGCTCTCGGCAAACCCGTTTCACTACCCTCAGCTGATCATCACTATCTAAAATTTGGAACTGCTGAGGTAAACCCGCCTCCTGCCAGTGCGCTTTCAGTAACCGGTGTGCTAATCCGTGAAATGTCCCCACCCAAAGACCATGGGTCGGCATTTGCAGCATCTCTTCGATACGACCCCGCATCTCGCGAGCGGCTTTATTGGTAAACGTCACCGCTAACACCGACTGAGCAGAGAATCCCTCGGCACGAATCAGCCAAGCGATCCGATGAACCAGCACACGTGTTTTACCGGAGCCCGCGCCAGCTAAAACAAGCTGATTAGCCGAGGAGGCGGTCACCGCCTCTCGCTGAGCCGCATTCAGGGGATTTAAAATATCGGAGACATCCATGCGCTTAGTGTAACGGAATGCGCATTACTGATTGAATAAACGTTGTAAACAGATCTGCCGTAGGTGGTTTATTCATTGGGCGTTCATTGGTATAACAGACTTCTCTAGAGTGACAGAGTATTCGGTGAAGCAACTCACCGATGCCGTATTGATATCAACGACGCCAGCATTTGGCTGACCAAAAAGGAAATATAAAATGAAAATTAAGCCCGCTACACTCGTCTTTGCGTTGCTTGCCACACCCGTGAGTGCTGCTTTTGCCTGTGATGTTCCGGTAGCACCGCCAACGCCAGATGGTGGCAGTGCGACAATGGAAGACATGGTGGCATCGCAGGGCGAGGTCAAAGCCTTTCAAGCCGCTAATGCAGACTATCTTACCTGTGTAGACGACCAAATGACCGCTGAAAAAGCGGCCATGGACGAAGGCGATAACAGTGCTGACGAACGCTATGCGCTAGCGGCTGCCGACTACAACGCGGCTGTCTCGCGCGAAGAAAAAGTGGCGGCTGACTTCAATGCTGCTATCAAGGCGTTCAAAGCGGCCAACCCCTGAACAACTCTTTTCTGTCGGTTACCGTGAGGTGCAGCGCAACGCCTCGGTAACCGGCCGGTCACCGTCAGCGGCATCACGGCCCGCCAAATAGCGACCGCTGGTCACCGCAAAGACGATCTACTCCTGCGACATCGCGTCACCCGGTTACGTCGTTAAAGGGCTAATCGTGGTTAACGAGACACTCTTTTTATTCGTTCGGGTGGCGCCTGTTTTTAGGCCAGCATAGGTAAAGCGCAATACCAAACGCAGCAAAGGAAATAGGCATGGTCGCGGCCAAAACGTACAGTGTTGTATTAACGAGCTCTGTCGATGTGCCTGACATCATCTCGTCAAATCGCCATGCCCAAGACCGGTAGTGAAGACAGCATGTAAAACCCCATGCACCACATAAAATACCCACTGCCTTTCGATCCTTCATCGCCTGATACCCACCGGTTATTAATAACGCCGCGGCAATCAGACCGGGCAAGTACCCCGCAAGTGTTTGTCCAAACCTGAGGGTAAATAAAGTCTCAAGCGTGAAATGGGCCAGACCGAGAAGAATAGTCAATAAAGAAAATGTATTGAGAAATGGTGGCGTTACTTCTTCATTCGCGTTGCAGGCAGCGTTACTCCGTCGTCACCGAGTGTTCTTATCCCACCCAAAAACAATCAAAGAATAAACTTGAAAAAGGACCACAGAATAAGGCCCCACATCACTGCATTAACAACAACAGATCTAATAAAATTTTTAACCTGTGTTTGCATAGCCTTTAATCACTTCGACTCCACCGAGACAGCGTGTTTTACAACCGTTACTTAGTTTTCGACGGATTGTTGTTTCGTGTCTTTTTTCTTTGCCCATTTTGCGATCAAAATCCAAGAATATGCTGTCACCCCAACCGTCAGAATTAACCAAATATAAAAATTTATTTCCATCATCATCTCCCGTTAATTTACTGTTGTGAATTACTCCACAGTCACAGATTTAGCAAGGTTGCGGGGCTTATCAACGTCGGTGCCTTTGGCCACCGCAACGTGGTACGACAACAGCTGCAACGCGATGGTGAAAGCAATTGGGCCTGCGAGCGCACTTGTAGCGGGAAGCGCCAACACGTCGCAGTTGGGACCCGATTGATAACCTGCCTTTTCACTGGCGAATACAAATAAATGACCACCTCGAGCCCGTACCTCCTCAAGATTAGCCCGAAGTTTTTCCATCAATAGATCGTCTGGCGCCACCGCAACGACCGGCATATCCTCGTCAACCAGCGCCAGTGGACCATGTTTAAGCTCTCCTGCAGGGTAGGCTTCGGCATGGATATAAGAAATTTCCTTTAACTTGAGCGCGCCCTCCATGGCAATAGGGTAATAAATGCCCCGACCTAGAAATAAGGCATGATGTTTGTTGGTGAAGCGCCGCGCCAACGTTTTGATCCTGTCATCGCACGCCAACACCTGGTCAGCCACCGTCGCGAGCTTCTGTAACGCGGCGCCAATATCCTGCGTGGCCAGTGTGTCCGATGCATGATGGTGGGCCAGCCGCGACGTCAGCATGAGCAACGCAGCAAGTTGTGTCGTAAATGCCTTGGTCGATGCCACGCCAATCTCTGCGCCCGCCTGCGTCAAATACACCAACTCGCAAGCTCGAACCATAGCACTATGATCAACGTTACAGATCGCCAACCGTGCCAGCACATTTTCAACACCCACATGCTCCAAAGCCGCTAGGGTATCCGCCGTTTCACCTGATTGCGAAATACCCACCATGAGGGTATTGGGGAGCACCACGGCATCGCGATATCGATATTCAGACGCGACCTCAACCTGGCAAGGCAGTCCAGTCAATGATTCGATCCAGTGTCGGGCAACCAGGCCCGCGTGATAGCTGGTGCCACAGGCTAATATCTGTACGGCTTGGACCCGCGAAAACAGCTCAGTCGCGCGCGCTCCGAAGGCTCGGTCATCGGCTGTGGCGCCTGTAATCATGTCCCGCAACCGCGCCGGCTGTTCAAAAATCTCTTTTCGCATGTAGTGATCGTAACGGCCCAACCCCTCGCCTTCTGGTCGCAGTGCAAGACGGTTTTGGCTTCGGTCGACCGGATCACTGTCCGCATTAAAGATGGCATAGCTATCTGCCGTCAGCTGCGCAACATCACCCTCTTCAAGATAAATAAACGTATCCGTGACGGACTGCAATGCAAGCGTGTCTGATCCAGCAAAGTTTTCCCCCAAACCAATACCCAATACCAGTGGGCTACCCTGACGTGCGACGACCAGTTCATCAGGCGATTGACGATCAATGACAGCGAGTGCATAGGCGCCTTTCAGTTGTGGCAGAACCTGCCGTAACGCAGCGAGCAAGTCTTGGCCGTCGTCCTTGATAGCCAGCGCAATTAAATGTGCCACCACCTCGGTATCGGTCTCTGAAGCGAACTGACAACCCTGCGCTGTTAACGAAGCGCGCAGCGCTTCGTGGTTCTCAATAATGCCGTTGTGCACCACGGCGATGCGGTCATTAATAATATGAGGATGGGCGTTGGCAACCGAAGGCGCGCCATGGGTCGCCCAACGAGTATGAGCAATGCCGGTGCCGCCACTCAGTGGCGTGGCTTGCTGTGCTGCCTCTAACGCGGCTACGCGACCCAAGCTTTTATGGCTCGACAATTGGCCTTCACGGTCGATCAGCGCAAAACCCGCTGAGTCGTATCCCCGATACTCTAGCCTGCGAAGGCCCTCGAGAAGGATGTCAGTGCAATCTCGCCGGGCGGTGACCGCCACAATACCGCACATTATTGTTTATCCTCGGTTTTACGGGGGCGCTGCCAACCATCTACGTTATGCTGCCGGCCCCGCGCTACTGCTAACTGATCGCTTTCTACGTCATCCGTGATGGTAGAGCCAGCTGCCACGAAACCGCCCGATGCAACTGACAACGGGGCCACTAAGGTGCTATTTGATCCGATAAAGACGGCTTCCCCCAGTTCAGTCCGGTATTTATTGGCACCATCGTAGTTACAGGTGATAGTCCCTGCGCCAATATTGCTCCAGGCACCCACGGTGGCATCACCGAGATAGGTAAGGTGGCTTGCTTTCGCACCCGTGCCAAGCGACGCATTTTTTATTTCGACAAAATTGCCCACCTTCGCCTGCTCGCCAATTTCGGTGCCAGGACGCAGACGCGCGTAGGGGCCAACTTCAGCTCCCGCCTTAACAATAGCGCCATCGATGTAAGTGAACGGTAGAATTTTTGCTCCAGACTCAATATCTGCGTTGCGAATTACGCAGTGGGCACCAATAGTGACCTCATCACCCAGTGTCACAGTGCCCTCAAACAGCACATTAAGATCAATAGAGACATCGCTACCGCAGCGTAATGATCCTCGTATATCCAGCCGTGCACGATCCACTACCGCAACACCGGCGGCCATTAGCCGCTCTACGAGCACCTGTTGATGCTGACGTTCCAGATGTTCTAACTGTTGGGGTGTATTGACCCCCAACGTGTCCAGCGCACTATCGGAGACCACCACTGCAACGTTAACGCCATCGCCTTTAGCCAACGCCAAGACATCGGGTAAGTAATATTCTGATTGCGCATTGTCATTCTGGATCCGAGCCAACCAACCCGCGAGCAAGCTCGCTCTGCTCGCTAGCACACCCGTGTTAATTTCGCGCAGCTGCTGCTGTGCTAAAGATGCGTCTCTATGCTCTACAACCGCTAAGAAATCACCCTGCTCGTCACGGATAACACGACCATAACCCGATGGCTCCGCCACCTCGGCTGACAACATCGCAATGCCATCCTTCGCTACAGCCACCACCGCCTGCAAAGTCGGGACAGTGACCAGTGGGACATCACCAAACAAGATCAATAATGTTGAATCTGAGTGGCACGCGCCGATCGCTTGCTGAACAGCGTGACCTGTACCTTTTTGCTCCGCTTGTAGATGGCATTGCACGTCGGGTGCGCGGACTGCCGCTTCCACAGCATCGGCGCCACAACCGATAACGACATGAATACGGTTAGCGCCAGCTGCGCGAGCGGCATCCAAGGTGTAGTGAATTAACGGCCGACCGGACAACAGGTGGAGTACTTTAGGCAGCCTGGATTGCATCCGGCTACCTTGTCCAGCCGCCAAAATGATGACTTCCAACATGACAGAATCCGCTCAGGGCTCATCGCAAGCGTCATCATTACCCACCGGGGCCAGTTTGCAAGTACGCGAGGGTTCTTCGGCAAACAAACACCAAAATTAACCCATTTACTGCGGGGTATTACCCTCGGCCGGCGCGGTTCTTGAGTTTACGCAGAGCAGATAATTGCGCCGTCGCTTCCGCT
>JAOHHD010000029.1 GCA_028117185.1 Luminiphilus sp. | reverse complement strand
CGAACCCCGGTGATAACAGCTTCGAGGGGAGTGCGCGCGCGTCAGCTTCGATAACAGTGGGGGTCAGGCCAAGCCGTTCGGCGTTTTCTGCAACCCGTTGCAAACGACTCGCACTCGCATCACAGGCAACGAGTTCTTTCAAACCGGGCTGGCGCTCGAGCAGGTGGCAGGTTTTTCCGCCAGGTGCTGCACAGGCGTCAAGAATTCGCTCGTCGGGTTGGGGGTTGATGAGATCGGCGACACGCTGTGCGGCGCTATCTTGCACGCTGACCAACCCATCGGAAAAGCCCGGCAGCGAGGCCACATCCACAGGTTGTTGTAGCGTTATACCATTACAGAGATGATCGAGTGCGTGAGCTGAAATCTCGGCGTCTGTTAGTAGGCGCAGGTAAGTGTCCCGGTCGTTGCGGATGTGATTGACGCGGAGTGTCATGGGTGGGCGTTGTCGCGACGCCTCCGCAATGGCGTCTAAGTGGTCGTCGTATTCTTGTCTAATAACGGCATCGAGCCAGTTGGGTAACGCCCGCCGTTGCGCTGGTGCCAGAGCGAGAGCAGACAGTGGCTCGGCGCGTTGAAAAGATCGTAAGACGCCATTGACCAGTCCGGATGCCCACTGTTTTTTCATGAGACGGACAGTATTGACGGTTTCTGATACCACGGCATGTTTTGGGGTGCTGAGTTGAGTGAACTCGTAGAGCGCGCTGCCGATTAATGCGAGAACATCGTTATCTTTTTTGCGAAGTGGCTTTTTGATGAAGCTATCGATAATACCCTGAAGCATGGGCCACTCTCTGAGCGTGCCATAGACGAGCTCCTGACACAGCGGCCTCTGTCCGTCAGCCACCCCATCCAATGCCGCGGGGAGTAAATGATTCAGTGATTCCCCATTAAGGACACGACCAATGATGTCGGCCGCCACCTGACGTGCGCTAGACATGCTTCATGTTGCCGGTAAAGGTGAATCGCATGCCAGGCCTGAGTTTGTCTTGATGACCATTGAGCAGCGTTGCCATAGATTGGGGTTTTCCCCCGGGCATTTGTGCCTCGGTAATCATGAGCACACCCTCCCCACAGGCAACGCCCAGGCCGTCGCTATTGGCACTCACGATCTCACCACTGGCAGCCTTGTGCACTTGATGAACGGCGTGTGCCGCCCACACCTTAAATCGATCATTGTTGAGCATCGTAAAGCAGCCTGGTGATGGCAGTAGCGCGCGGACTTTACGATCGATCTCGTCGGCACCGAGGCCCCAGTCGATGACCGTTTCGGCTTTATCGACCTTCGCTGCATAAGTCACCTGCTGCTCGTCCTGTGCTTGTGCGGTTAATAGCCGCGATGCAATGTCCGTGAGGCACTCCGTGAGCGCGTCTATCCCGACCTGCTCAAGTTCCGCCAGTAGTGTGCCGCCGGTATGGTCGCCGCTAATGGCCACTTCGCGACGCAGTAGGACCGGCCCTGTGTCGAGACCGGGCTCCATCATCATAATGCTCACACCGGTTTTACTGTCCCCGGCTTCTATTGCTCTTTGCACGGGCGCCGCGCCGCGCCATCGAGGTAATAGCGATGCGTGGACATTAATGCAGCCGATATGGGGTATGGCTAATATCGCTGCAGGGAGAATCAACCCGTAGGCCACGACGACCATGATATCTGCACCGTAAGAGGCTAATTGTGCCTCGCCTGCCCGGTCTTTCAGTGTGTCTGGTTGCCAAAGCGGAATACCCGCGTCGAGCGCGACTGATTTGACAGCCGATGGTTGCAGTTTTTTGCCACGGCCTGCGGGTCTATCTGGTTGGGTTAATACGCCGACGATCCGATGGGGCCCTGCTATCAGGTGGGTCAGGTGCGTCGCCGCGAATTCAGGCGTGCCTGCAAAGACAATATTCAGTGGCGCGGTCATCTATGAGTCGCGACGCTTTTGGTCTTTGACCAACTTACCGCGAATGCGTTGCCTTTTTAATGCGGATAAGTAGTCAACGAAGAGTTTTCCTTCAAGGTGATCAATTTCGTGTTGGAGGCAAATGGCCACTAAGCCGTCTAGTTCTTCAGCAAAGGGTTGTCCGTCGCGATCCAAGGCTTTCACAGCGATAACTTTGGGGCGTTGGACCGTTTCATAAAAACCGGGTACGGATAGACAGCCCTCGTCATAGGAGCCTAAATCCTCGTCAATGACGGTGATTTCTGGGTTGATAAAGACCCGGGGTGCTGACTGGTCGTCTGATAAGTCCATCACGATAATGCGTTCGTGTACATCGACTTGGCTGGCTGCCAACCCGATTCCCGGCGCGGCATACATAGTCTCAAACATATCATCGATCAGTGTTTGAATACGGTCAGTGACCCGATCAACGGGCAGTGCTCGTGTGCGTAGCCGTGGATCAGGAAATTCGAGGATCTGAAGTAGCGCCATGCTTGGTAATTCCGGTTCGGAGCGTTTTCGTCAGCGTAGAAAAGTGTTCGGATTTGGTGTTGCTCTATGCTCGATAGCCTCGCACACTGACAGTATACCGCGATGGCACTGATCTGCATGGACTGTAGACGAGTCGCCTCTCAATGGATTGAGTCGCGGGGAACCCAATGGAGTGGATGCCTTGGAAAAAAGCAAACGGATTGCGATGCTGCAAAAGCAAGTTGTGCGCCTAGGGCGTGCCGGCTTGCTGATTACCTTACTCATGCCAATAGCTCAGCTCGATGCGGCGCAAGCGGACTCACCACTGGTGCTGAGCGCGAATGCGCCTGAGCACTACACAGTGCAGGCCGGCGACACGTTATGGGACATTGCGTCACTCTTCTTGGAAGACCCATGGCGGTGGCAAGACCTGTGGGCGAGTAATGAACACATTGATGACGCTCACGCTATCGTGCCTGGCGACGTTCTGAGCCTTGTTTGGGACCAGGGTGCGCCGACGCTGCGGGCGACCGAGTTAGGCAATGTGAGGCTATCGCCCAGTTTACGGCGCGGCCCATTGAATGCGGCTATTCCCGCTATTCCTCAAACGCAAATTGCGCCGTTTTTGCGGCAGCATCGCATCGTTGAAGCTGCCGCTTTAGCTGATGCCCCTTATGTGGTGGCGAGTGATGCTGACCGTCTGCTGATCAGTGTTGGGAACATCCTCTATAGCACCGGTATTGCGGTCAACGCAGGTACCTTTCACCTGGTGCGGCAGGAGGCGTCGCTCAGCGACCCAGTGACCAAGGAGGACCTCGGTATTTTTATGAGTGATGTTGGTCGGGCCAGCGTGAACAGTGTGCTGAGTTCCGAGGGCTTGAGCGCACTGGTGGTGACGCAAGCGCGACAAGAAATTCGTCTCGGCGATCGCCTTTTACCTGTCGAGGAGGTCATGGTTCAGGCGGCGTATCACCCTCAGGAGCCAGCAGTGTTGATCGAAAATGCTCAGATGATTGCGGTTGCAAGTGGTATGGCACAGATCGGTGCACTGGATATTGTTGCAATTAATCGTGGCGCGCGTGAGTCGGTGCGCGAGGGGGACGTGCTGATGATTCAGCAACGATCGCCGCTGGCCGCGGACCCTTTGACGGCTCAATCACTGAGGCTACCCGATCGTCGGGCCGGGGTTTTAATGGTCTTTGCCGTCTTTGATCGCGCCAGCTTTGGATTGGTACTGGAGGCCAGTCGGCCCTTAGCGGTCGGCGATACCCTACGGAACCCTTAATACGGCGGACCTCAGCATCGCTCGCTGGTGCAGCGTGGCTGCCGAGTGATTTTTCAGGCTGCAGATTTCAGGAGTTGTCATGGCACACCAATTCGGAGTGGACACTCAAGCTGACGCGCGCTGGTTAGCGCTCACGCGAATGATCGAGCGCGGCGCCGATTGGCTTGATCAAGTGCTGCAGCGCTGGCCGTCACCCGAGTCGATACTGGGTGATAGTGAAATGAAGAGTGAAATGAAGAGTGAAAGAGAGAGTGAGAGAAAGAGTGAAAGAAAGAGTGAGAGAAATAGTCACCATGCAGATTGGGTAGCTTTGCAGCGGGCGATCGATAACGCGTCCCCCAACCGGCTACTACGGTGCCTGCCAAAATCGTCTTGCCTGTATCTTGTAACAATACGCGACCCCTTTTATCCGACGCTGTTGGCTCAGTGCAGCGACCGCCCCCCTTTTCTTTTTGTGCAGGGAGATCTGGATAGCCTTAAAAGCGCCACATTGTCAGTTGTGGGAACACGTAAGCCCTCCTTAGATGGGCAACGCGCAGCGACCGATTTAACCCATGCGGCGGTGGCGCTGGGTCTGACCGTCGTGAGTGGCTTGGCCCTCGGGATCGACAGGATTGCGCACCAAGCGGCACTGTCGGGAGGGGGCAAGACGATAGCGGTGTTACCCTCTGGAATTGATCAGATCTACCCATCGAGACATCATCAATTGGCGACGAATATCGCGAAGACGGGTGCTGTTGTGAGTGAATTTCCATTGGGCACGCCGCCAAGGAAGCATCATTTTCATCGTCGCAATCGAACCTTATCCGGATTCAGTCAGGCGACGTTGGTGATTGAGGCGGGCCGGCCGAGCGGGACACTCATCACCGCCTCTGCGGCGGCCGATCAGGGTCGCGACGTGCTGACGTTGCCTTGGTCGATTTATCACCCCGAAGGTGCGGGTTGCCGATATCTTCTCGATGCGGGTGCTACGCTCATTCAAGCGCCCGAGGATCTCGCTCACTGCTTAGACCTCAGGGCGCCGACTCAGTTGATGACTCACTCGACGGTCTGCAACGCTAACGCTGCGCCGGCTCAGCCCCACGCATTGCCGCCGGATCAGCGGGAGATACTCTCTTTGCTAGGGCGTGAATCTCACCCAGTAGAGGCCTTAGCCCTGCGACTTAATTGGGATATGGACCGTTGTCTCGCGTGCCTGTCTGCCTTAGAAGTGCAAGGCTGGATACACAAGGGACCAAAAGGTTACGGCGCGACGCGCTAAAAGTGCGTTGGCTCCTTGCCCACGGGGTGCGGTAAAATACTGACTTTTACTGTGAGCGATGGTTATGCGCCCACTCCAGCAAGCACCGTTTTATGCGCAATGGCGTCTACCGTTGCTCCGGTCCGTTTTGGATGGGGGCGGGGTTGTAGCATGCCCTGCCGAGGGTGTTTGGGGACTCAGTTGCGACCCTTATAGTGAAGCGGCAGTTGATGACCTATTGACCCTCAAGCAGCGCTCAGTGAGAAAAGGGCTTATTGTCGTGGCCGCTGATGCGGCAATGTTTGACGCGGTGCTGTCATACCTGTCACCCGATGAGCGTCACCAGGTGTGCGGATCGTGGCCTGGCCCTAACACGTGGCTGGTGCCCAATCATGGTGTTTTTCCGGGTTGGATAACGGGGGATAGCACCGATGTTGCGATTCGCGTGACGTCAGCATTACCGCTACAGGGCTTAAGCGAGTCCTTTGGTGGGGCCTTGGTCTCAACGAGCGCCAACCCAGCGGGATTACCTCCGCCCCAATATTTGTGGGCATTGCGGCGCTACTTTGGGGTAACGTTACCGGCACTGCCGGGGATGCTTGAGCAAGCGGGTAAACCGTCAACGATTCGCCGCATAGGGGATGGCACTATTGTCCGACCTTAGCCGGCATGAGGAGAACCCGATGGATGTATCGGCTGTAGAGACTTATCTCACGACGTTGCAGCGTCGCATTTGCGAGCGTTTGGAATTGATCGATCAGAGTGCTCGCTTTGCGACAGAATCGTGGGATCGTCCAGAGGGCGGCGGCGGCATCAGTCGGGTCCTAGCAGATGGCGAAGTCATCGAAAAAGGAGGGGTTAATTTCTCCCACGTCGTAGGGTCGGCAATGCCAGCCTCAGCGACGCAGCATCGCCCAGAGTTGGCGGGTAGAAGCTTCCGCGCATTAGGTGTTTCCCTAGTCATTCATCCTCGCAACCCCCACGCTCCCACGTCCCATGCCAACGTGCGTATGTTTATGGCTGAAAAGCCGGGTGCTGAGCCTGTCTGGTGGATGGGTGGCGGTTTTGATTTAACCCCCTATTACGGCTATGAAGACGACGCTGTTTCGTGGCATACACAAGCAAAGGCCGCCTGCGATCCTTTTGGGCAGGAGGTATACCCTCGATTTAAGCAGTGGTGTGACGATTACTTTTACATACCGCATAGGCAGGAGCCTCGGGGCATCGGTGGTCTGTTCTACGATGATCTGAATGACTGGGGCTTTGATCAGACCTTTGCCTTTATGCGTAGCGTGGGCGATGGGTTTTTGCGCGCTTACGCTCCCATTCTTGAGCGGCGCAAAGACATGCCGTGGACTGAAGAAGAGCGACAGTGGCAGCTTTATCGTCGTGGGCGTTATGTCGAATTTAATCTGGTACACGACCGTGGCACGTTATTTGGCTTGCAAACCAACGGGCGAACGGAGGCAATACTGATGTCATTGCCACCCTTGGTGCGGTGGGAGTATGGCTTAACGCCAGAGCAGGGCACACCAGAGGCGCGACTGATGAGTGACTTTTTGCCGCCACGCGATTGGCTCGCTATGGCAGGAACGACCGAGCGTTCATGACCGGTCATTGCGCCCGTGTCTCACCGAACGACAACCGCTTGCGTGTTAAAGGAAGGCTATGACCAATAGGCAAACTGTTCGAGATCGTTTTGCTGTCGTGGGTAACCCAATTGGTCATAGCTTATCGCCGGTTATTCATGCGGCTTTTGCACAGCAAAAGAATCAGACGATCGATTACCAGGCAGTTCTGGTGGAACTCGATCTGTTTGAGCAGTGGGTTCAGCAGTTTTTTGAGGCAGGGGGTCATGGTCTTAACGTGACGTTGCCGTTTAAGACGCGTGCTTTTGCGTTAGCCGATCAGGCCTCTCCTCGTGCCCAGGCAGCGGGCGCCGCTAATTTTTTAATGCGCAACGAGGCGGGCAGCATTATTGCGGATAATACGGACGGCAGCGGTTTAGTGACCGATATGACGGTCAATGCCGGATGGCCTTTGCGTGATACTCGCATTCTCATACTGGGCGCAGGTGGTGCTGTTCGGGGGGTGATACCCGCTTTGTTAGAGGAGGCGCCACAGTGCGTATTTTTGGCTAATCGAACCCCTGAGCGTGCGCAGCAACTAGCCGAGCATTGGACTACCGAGGCGATACCAGTTTCGGGCGGCGGTTACCACGAGGTGCCCGCAGAGGCATGGGATGTGATTATTAATGGCACAAGTACTGGATTGAGCAACGAAATGCCTGCTTTATCGAGTTCAATGGCATTCGCGCCACAGTGTCGAGGTTATGACATGGCTTACGGGCATGCACCGACACCTTTTATGGTGTGGGCGAGAGCACACGGTGTGGTCGAGGTCTTGGATGGCTTGGGTATGTTGGTAGAACAGGCAGCAGAGAGTTTTTTCCTCTGGCGCGGTGACTATCCAGAGACCACACCGGTGGTGTCGTCTCTGCGCGCTGCGTCGGGAGGTTGAGCCCTAGCTGCTGCCGTCGAGGTATCGCTGCTTGAGTGAGACATAGCCATCGGCGCTGTATTGAAGGAAGCGCTGCTCGCTGTCAGACAGGGCGCGCACTTCGCGCGCTGGGCTGCCAGCATAGAGGTGCCCGCTGCGGAGTATTTTGCCGGGCGTTACCAGTGACCCTGCTGCGATCATGACCTCATCTTCCACGACGGCTCTGTCCATAATAATGGCGCCCATCCCAACCAGTACGCGATGACCGACGGTGCAACCATGTAGCAATGCTCGGTGCCCCACGGTGACATCATCACCAATGTGCAGTGGATACCCGTCGGGGTTATATGGGCCGTCATGTGTCACGTGTAATACCGTGCCGTCTTGGATATTGGTGCGCGCGCCAATACGGATAATTTGCACATCGCCCCGCATCGCGGCATGAGGCCACACGCTGGCATCGTCACCGAGCCAGACGTCACCCATCACTACCGCAGTAGGGTCAATTAACACTCTTGCGCCTAGGTTGGGCGTCACCCCAAGTGCCTCTCGGATATGTGCTTCGCCCCTGAAATTAATGTGGGACACAGTCGGCCTCCTATGTCGATTGAACTTGTTACACTAGCGGGTCATCAGTAGAGCGACGTGAGTATGTCTGATTCTCAGCCTGACACCAATCAGCGGCCGCGCTTCGTTGCCGGTGCCGTTTGCCCGAGTTGTCAGGAACAAGATCGTATCGTGATCGACATGGGTGCCGATGAGCGCCGTTGCGTGGCATGTGGATACGTCGAAGCGCGCCCGGTTGCACCGGCTGATCTTCCGGCTACGCGCGTTACACGGGCGGCGGCCAGGCGTGTCGAGACCCCCTCCGACCCAGTCAAACTCATTGACGGCTAACTGACTGGTTTATCGCCAGTTATAACCTGCAATCATGTAGCAGATTCATCGAGAGCATTGTTTTTTATAAAGCCCGCGTCAGACCCCCTGCATTCCGCTCTCGCTGTGTAGTTCTGCCCATGTATTTTCTTGTAACTTCGTTATAATCCCCGCGCTTTTGATCGCCCCTTCGTGGCTCGGGGTTCGGCGCCACATCAACAAATGGAGTACGCACGCGATGGGAAGAATCTTCTCAGGGGTGCCTTTGGCATTGTTTGCGTCGTTAACGGCCGCACAAAATCAGGTCAACATGTCGCCCGGTGTCACCGAGATTGGCGCTGACATCTTTGAGCTTCACATGCTGATTATGTGGATCTGCGTGGTGATTGGCGTTGCCGTTTTTGCGGTGATGTTTTACTCCATCTACGCACATCGCAAGTCCCGCGGACATGAGGCATCACAGTTTCATGAAAGCACCAAGGTTGAAATTGCTTGGACAGTGGTGCCGTTTTTGATTCTGATCGCCATGGCGGTTCCTGCAACGTCGACGCTGTTAGAGGTGTATGACAACGACGAGGCAGAACTCGATGTGCTCATAACGGGACATCAGTGGAAGTGGAAATATGAGTATTTGGACGAGACGGGCGAAAACATCTCCTTTTTCTCTAATCTGACGACGCCACAAGAAGAGATTTATAACACTGAGGTCAAAGGCGATAACTACTTACTCGAGGTCGATGAGCCTTTGGTAATCCCCACCAATACCAAAGTGCGGTTTCTGATCACGGCGAACGATGTCATTCACTCTTGGTGGGTACCTGAGCTTGCCGTCAAGCGGGATGCAATTCCCGGGTTTATCAATGAAGCGTGGACTCGGGTGCCGCAAGAAGGGATTTATCGCGGCCAGTGTACCGAGCTGTGTGGCGCCTACCACGGGTTTATGCCGGTTGTCGTTCATGCCGTCTCGCCAGAGGAGTTTCAGGCGTGGCAGGCCGCTAAACGCGGCGCCGCACGAGCCGAAAGCCAGCTGGCCATGCAAACGCTCTCTGCCGATGAACTGATGTCGCAGGGTAAAGCGGTTTACGAGACGGCGTGTGTTGCTTGCCACGGTGCTCAGGGCGAGGGTGGTATTGGTAATGCCATCGCAGGTAGCTCGGTAGTGATGGGAGATATTTCGCAGCATATGGCAATTGTCGCGAAGGGTGTTGCGGGAACGGCAATGCAGGCATTTGATGCGCAGTTGAGCGAGGTCGAATTGGCCGCGGTACTCACCTACCAACGCAACGCTTTTGGGAATAACACGGGCGATATTGTCCAGCCGGGCGATGTCACCGGAATGAACAACGGATAAAGAGGTAGAGCACGATGGGTGATCATCATCATGGGCCCGCAACAGGGGTGACACGTTGGTTGTTTACAACCAACCACAAGGACATCGGTACGATGTACCTATGGTTCTCTTTCGCCATGTTCTTGCTGGGGGGCTTTTTCGCCATGGTTATCCGGGCGGAGCTTTTTCAGCCAGGGATGCAGTTGGTTGAGCCTGCATTTTTTAACCAAATGACCACCCTACACGGGCTAGTCATGGTCTTTGGCGCCATCATGCCGTCCTTTGTTGGTTTGGCTAACTGGCTGATCCCGATGATGATCGGGGCGCCTGACATGGCGCTGCCGCGCATGAACAACTGGAGCTTCTGGATTTTGCCTCCAGCGTTCTTGATGCTCGCTTCAACCTTGTTTATGGAGGGTGGCGCACCCGCCTTTGGTTGGACGTTTTATGCCCCACTTTCAACGACCTACGCGCCACCGTCCGTCACCTTCTTTATTTTCGCCATCCACATTCTGGGTGTGTCATCCATCATGGGGTCCATTAATATTATCGCTACGGTGATGAACATGCGTGCGCCGGGCATGACCTACATGAAGATGCCCATGTTTGTGTGGACGTGGTTAATTACGGCTTTCTTGCTGGTTGCAGTGATGCCCGTGTTAGCAGGCGCCGTGACGATGATGTTAATGGATATTCACTTTGGCACGAGCTTCTTCTCAGCGGCCGGTGGTGGTGATCCGGTGCTGTTTCAACACATCTTCTGGTTCTTTGGTCATCCAGAGGTCTACATAATTATTTTGCCGGCATTTGGTGTGGTCTCGCAGATCATTCCTGCCTTCTCTCGCAAGCCATTATTTGGTTACGCCTCAATGGTATATGCCACCGCGTCAATCGCCTTTTTGTCGTTTGTCGTTTGGGCGCACCATATGTATACGGTGGGCATGCCCGTTGCCGGCGAGTTATTTTTTATGTACGCAACCATGCTGATTGCGGTGCCAACCGGGGTCAAAGTATTCAACTGGATATCAACGATGTGGCGTGGCTCACTCAGTTTTGAAACGCCCATGCTGTTCTCAATTGGTTTTTTGGTGTTGTTCACCCTGGGCGGGTTTACGGGCTTGATGCTCTCTATTGCCCCAGCAGACTTTCAGTACCATGACACCTATTTCGTAGTGGCCCACTTCCACTACGTGATGGTGGCCGGTGCTGTGTTTTCGATGACCGCTGCAGTTTATTATTGGTTGCCGAAGTGGTGCGGCCGCATGTATAGCGAGTCAATGGGTAAGATCCATTTCTGGATTTCTTTCATCGGCTTTAATATTACTTTCTTCCCGCAGCACTTTGTGGGCCTTGCCGGTATGCCAAGGCGAATCCCCGACTATGCGTTGCAGTTTGCGGACTTCAATATGATGTCTTCGATTGGCGCCTTTATTTATGGCGCGTCGCAACTGCTATTTTTGTATAACGTGATTGCGACGATCGTCTCAGGCGAGCGAGTCAGTGACGAGAAAGTTTGGGACGGTGCGGAGGGTCTCGAATGGACCGTCCCAACGCCGGCGCCTTATCACACGTTTGAAGAGCCACCGTTGGTATCCAAGCCAGCGGGAACGTTTTAAGTGGCGTTAAGGTAGCTGACGATGGCCTACGTGCGCCTTAGTAAAGTTCCCGCTATCGATACCGCATTGAAGTTAAGCGGTGTCGCGGTAGTGATGTTTGCTTTTGTGTTCGTCGTGATGGTGCCGTTATACAACGTACTGTGTGATGTATTGGGTATTAATGGCAAGACCGCTGGGGCCGCTTACACGGCCGTTCCGGTGATGATTGATGAAAGTCGAGAGGTTACCGTCCAGTTTGTCGCCATCAATAACAACGAAATGCCCTGGGGCTTCTCGCCTGATGATAGAGTGATGCGGGTGCATCCTGGCGCGGCCAATGGCACTATATTTCGAGCCACTAATCCCACCAATGCGCCTATGGTGGCCCAGGCTATCCCCAGTATTTCGCCAAGCCGAGCCGCGGCTTATTTTCATAAGACGGAATGCTTTTGTTTTGAGCAACAGGGGCTGGCGGGATTGGCGACGGCTGATATGCCGCTCCAGTTTATCGTCGATCAAGACCTGCCTCGCGATATCCACACGATCACACTGTCCTACACGCTGTTTGATGTCACCAACTCGGTGACTGACCAAGTTGCTGCGCGTTGACCCGCGCACGCTAGGAGACTCCTATGTCCAATAACTCATCTACCGCAACCGGACACGAAAAATACTACGTGCCCGAGTCTTCTAGTCTCGCGGTGCGAGCAACAATTGGCTTGTTGCTATCGGTTTTTGGCGGCGGTTTGATGCTCAATGACATGACTTATGGTGCGGCGGACGATGCCAGCTACTCGGGGTGGGTGTTAACAGCCGGACTGGTTTTTTTCATCCTGACGCTGACCAGCTGGTTTAGAACCGTGATTAAAGAGAACATGGCGGGCCTGAACAGCGGACAAGTTAACCAGAGCTATGTCTTAGGCATGTTTTGGTTCATCTTTTCTGAGGTCATGTTTTTTGCTGCTTTTTTTGGCACATTGCTTTACGTACGGCAGTTGGCGGGTCCTTGGCTTGCAGGAGAGGGCGAAGGCGGACGGATGAACGATCTGCTATGGCCCGGTTTTGAATTCACTTGGCCACCGTCTATTACGCCGCAGGAAACGGTGGGCGGAGCCGATGCGCAGCTTATTGCGAATAATGGTGACTTTGTCTCTCAAGAAAAATCGATGGCGCCTGCCGACGCACATGCGTGGTATGCCTGGTTGCCAATGTGGAACACCATCATCTTGTTAAGCTCGAGCGCGACGGTGCATGTGGCGCATACGGCAATTTTGGCGGGAGATCGCGCAAAATTTAACCGTTGGTTGGGAATTACGGTTAGTCTTGCACTGATTTTTTTGGCGCTCCAAGCCGCAGAATACTATGAGGCTTATGTCTTATATGGATTAACACTGAACTCCGGCATTTACGGCTCGACGTTTTTTATGTTGACCGGATTCCATGGTTTTCACGTTGCCATGGGTATGACGATGCTATTGATTCAGTTAGTGCGCTCTGTGAAGAATGAGCATTTCACGGCATCGGATCATTTTGGGTTCGAAGCTTCTAGCTGGTATTGGCACTTTGTTGATGTCGTTTGGGTTTTCTTATTTTTATTCGTTTATATTTTGTAAAGCATCTTGACGTAGGGTTAAGGGCGCTTCGGCGCCCTTTTTGATGATCGCTTGTGCCGAGGAGGCAGTGATCCGTTGCGCGTTTTGCTGGGTGACCAACTGATGGTTGCAGGCGTCTTCACCTCTGGGCGTTAGGCGGCGTTTCGCTAGTGGGTTCCGCGTCCCACGGGTTGCGATGCCCAAGCTGGCCTGTCATGACCCCATAGAGGATCACGCACAGTAGAGAAAAGCCCAGTCCGAGGCGGATACCCAACGAATTGAATAATCGGCGTTTTTCAGTGTTACCTTGGTCCGATAAAAGAAAGACAAGGCCTGACCCGAGGCTCACGACAAGGGCTATCATGAGTAGAATTATGAGCGCTTTAAGCATGGGTTTAACCTTTCTGGTGGGGCCCGGTGGTGATTCATTCCCAGACCAGCATGGAGGAGCAGTGAGTGCAGTTTAACGGAAGCATCGGGCGCTTGGAGATTAACGTTGATGTGCGGGCGTTTGTCGCCGGTGCAGTGCTGTTTGCCTTGTTGTTGAATTTGGGTTTTTGGCAGCTTGGCCGTGCAGACGAAAAAAACCTGCTGCAAACGCGCTGGGAAGCGCGCAGCGCCTTGCCAGCTGTCACACCCTTGGCACTGTTGCAGATGCCTGATGTCAGTCAATATGCGGATCGCCGCGTGCGCTGGCAGGGGGTGTTAGATCCTGAAGCCTATGTGCTCTTGGATAATCGCTTGCACCGAGGACAGGTGGGCTACCATGTCGTCGCATTGATTGAGACTGGTGACTGGTCGGTGCCAGTTAATCTGGGTTGGTTAGCGGGCGACCCATCGCGTCGAACGATCCCGATCGTTAACTTAATGCAAGGCCCAGCGGTAATCGAAGGTCAGGTGTATTTCCCGAGTGCCAAGCCGATAATGATGCAAAAACAACCGCCACCCGACCGCTTACCAGCAACCTTGCAAACTTTGTACTGGGACCAGTGGTTCGACACACTGGCAGCGCTGACCGGTAAGTCCATATTTCCGTACGAGGTAAGGGTTGACCCGGCCTCGCCGTTAGCTTTAGTGGCTGAA
>JAOHHD010000028.1 GCA_028117185.1 Luminiphilus sp. | reverse complement strand
CTGACCTGCGATCGATACCCGAGAGAAATTGATGGTGTTGAGGAGCGCCTAAAATCGCGCTTTGGGTGGGGGTTGACGGTGGCGGTAGAGCCGCCTGATTTAGAGACGCGCGTCGCGATTTTGATGAAGAAGGCAGAGCAAAGTCAGATCACGCTCGAGCCAGATGCGGCCTTTTTTATTGCTCAGCGAATACGCTCAAATGTACGTGAGCTGGAAGGCGCTTTAAAACGTGTTATTGCCAGCGCAAACTTCACGGGTAGGCCCTTTGATATTGATCTGATAAAAGAGAGCTTAAAGGATCTTTTGGCACTACAGGATAAGCAAATCTCACTGGATAATATTAAGAAAAAGGTGGCCGAATATTATAAAATAAAGGTGGCGGATCTATTATCCAAGCGTCGTAATCGTTCTGTTGCGCGGCCGAGGCAGGTTGCCATGGCGTTGTCAAAAGAGCTGACACGCCATAGCTTGCCAGAGATTGGGGACGCTTTTGGTGGTCGTGATCACACCACTGTTTTGCATGCTTGCCGTAAAATCAAAGAGCTACGAGATGACAGCCCCGACATCAGCGAAGACTATCAAAACTTGTTGCGGTCTTTAACAACGTGAAGCGAGTCGGGCGTCTGATCTGTTATGGTATCCGTCAGTGTCCACTACATCTTATGAGTTCAATGCCATGAAATTTTCAATCGCCCGCGACGCTTTGATAAAACCATTGAATTTGGTTGCGGGGGTGGTCGAAAGACGACAAACGCTGCCGATTCTATCGAACGTATTATTGGTCTTAGACGGTACAACGCTATCGTTAACAGGCACGGATCTTGAGGTTGAGTTGGTGGGGCGAGTAGAGCTCGATGCGCCCGGTGTTGACGGTGAAATCACGGTGCCCGCTAGAAAGTTTGTCGATATTTGCAAATCACTCCCAGAGGGTTCTAGCATAGAACTGTCTGTCGAGGCTGGTAAGGCAACCGTGAAAGCAGGCCGCAGCCGCTTCACGCTGTCCACTTTGCCGGCAGCCGACTTCCCCTCGGTAGAGGGGGGTGCTGGCACCATTAGTTTGGCTTTAAGCCAGTCGCTGATGAAGCGCCTGATCGACGGCACCGCTTTTGCCATGGCACAGCAAGATGTCCGATATTATTTGAATGGCCTGTATTTGGAGGTGTTGGGTGGTCGGCTCCGTATGGTGGCAACTGACGGCCATCGCTTAGCGTTGGCAACGGCGCCAGAGCGCGTGGATGTTGCGGATGCGGGCGTCATCATTCCTCGCAAGGGCGTGTTGGAGCTGTCCCGCCTGTTGGATGGCACGGCACCCCTGCAGCTGTCGGTCGGCAGCAACCATATCCGCGCAGCGAATGAGCAATTTACCTTCACTTCGAAGCTAGTTGACGGCAAGTTCCCCGATTATGAGCGCGTAATCCCGAAATCGCCTGACAAAGCGGTGGTGGGCGACAGGGCGGATTTGAAGCAAGCCTTTACGCGAACCGCGATTTTATCGAACGAAAAGTATCGCGGCGTGAGGCTAAAGTTATCCGAAAACACCTTAGAAATTACCGCCAATAACCCAGAACAAGAGCAGGCAGAAGAGGTGGTGGGCGTGCAGTATGCCGGGGCAGGGTTGGAGATTGGCTTCAATGTTAGCTACTTGCTTGACGTACTGGCAGTGCTGAGCCAGTCTGAGGTGCGGTTATCCCTGTCTGATGAGGCCAGCTCGGCGTTACTAGAGCACGCTCAGGCGCCCACTGATCAAGAACCCGAAATGTTGTACGTCGTGATGCCAATGCGGCTCTAGTCGAGGCCGATAACAGTTCATGCTGGAGTACGTCGAGGTGCAAGGTGTGCGCAACCTCTCGGGTGTGAAGGTGTCGCTGTCATCAGGCGCAACAGGCTTATTTGGCGCCAATGGCTCCGGTAAAACCAGTTTTCTTGAGGCCATCTACCTTTTGGGGGTGGGACGCTCGTTTAGGACACACCAATCTCGGCCTATGATCCAGCATGGTGAGGACTGCTGTCGCGTTGTCGGGCGCCTGAGAGAGCAGGGTCGGAGCCTAACAATGGGCATTGAGAAGTATCGCGATGGCGGGGCTAAGGCAAGGCTCCAGGGGGAGCCCGTACCCTCGTTATCCGATTTAGCGCAGCAGCTACCATTAATACTGTTAGAAACTGACGGTCTGGGGTTGTTGACTGGCGCTCCCGAGGGCCGTCGCCGCTTATTAGATGGCACGTTGTTCCACGTGGAACAGGGTTTTTTGGCGGTCTGGCGCCGCTACGCGCAAACGATTCGCCAGCGTAATGCCGGGCTTCGCCGTGGTATACTGGATGGCGATGGCGCGTGGCGCGAAGAGTTAGCGCGGACGGGCGAACAGTTAACTGCGGCAAGGGCTTCGGTAGTGAGGCAGTTGGGTGCAAAGCTCTGCGAAATTGCACCGCAATTGTCTGATGACTTACAGGGCGTGGAGATGGCTTTTCGGCCTGGTTGGGATCAACGCGAGACGTTGGCCGCTGCGCTGGATAAAAGCGCGCAAACGGACAAGGTTCAAGGGTTTACGAGGGTGGGCCCGCATCGGGCGGATATCAAGCTCACCCGGGATGGTGTGTTGGTGTCGGAGGTGCTGTCGCGCGGGCAAATGAAATTAATGTTTGTGGCGATAAAGCTGGCTCAGGGCCGGTTAATAGAGGCACTATCACACAGGGCGCCGCTTTACATGATTGATGATTTGCCTGCAGAGCTAGATCGGTCCCACCGCGCGGCGGTGTGTGCTGAGTTGGGCGCTGAGAGGCAGGTTTTGTTAACCGCCGTCGACCGTGGATCGTTAGAGGCGGCCTGGGGGCGGCATCCTCTCGAGTTGTTCCACGTGGAACAAGGCGTGATATCCCGGTGTTGAGAGGTTGTATGGCGCACTCCCACAAGGGTGCAAAATGAAGATGGTACTAACGAGACAGGTCCTTTATGGCAGATGACAACGTGACAGAAGACGCGGGAACGCAAGACTACGACTCATCCAGTATTAAGGTGCTCAAAGGCTTGGATGCTGTCCGCAAGCGGCCAGGGATGTATATCGGTGATACCGATGATGGTACCGGTTTGCACCATATGGTCTTCGAGTTAGTCGATAATAGCATTGACGAGGCGTTGGCTGGGCACTGCAGCCAAATCGATATCGTGATTCATCTTGACGAGTCGGTCACCGTGTCTGACAACGGGCGAGGCATTCCTACTGAACAGCACGAAGAGGGTGTGTCTGCGGCAGAGGTCATCATGACGGTGCTTCATGCGGGTGGCAAGTTTGACGACAATACCTACAAAGTATCCGGTGGTCTGCACGGGGTCGGTGTTTCTGTGGTCAACGCACTGTCATCAACCCTGCAGTTAACCATTCGTCGGAAGGGCCAGTTGTTTGAGCAGATTTATACCCACGGTGTCCCAGATGCGCCGCTGCAGGTGGTCGGCGAGACCGCTGAAACAGGTACCTCTGTTCGCTTTACACCCTCACCAGAAACCTTCACTAACATTGCGTTCCATTACGATGTGCTGGGTAAGCGCTTACGGGAACTGGCGTTTCTGAATAGTGGCGTCAGAATTTTACTGAAAGATGAGCGCTCAGGCGAAGAGGAATTGTTTGCCTATGAGGGTGGACTGAAGGCCTTTGTTGAGTTTCTCAATCAAAATAAAACCGCGGTTGCCAAGATTTGCCACTTTCAGGCGGAAGCTGACGAGGGCGTTGAAGTGGAAGTGGCGCTTCAGTGGAACGACGGTTTTCAAGAGAGTTTGTACTGTTATACCAATAACATTCCACAGCGTGATGGGGGCACACACCTCGCGGGTTTCCGCGCCGCCTTAACCCGGTGCCTCAATAATTACATTGAAAAAGAAGGACTTGGAAAGAAAGACAAGGTTTCTACAACAGGCGATGATGCACGGGAAGGGCTAACAGCGATCGTGTCGGTCAAGGTTCCTGATCCCAAATTTTCTTCTCAAACGAAAGATAAATTGGTGTCAAGTGAGGTGAAAAGCGCGGTTGAACAGGCTATGGGCCAGTTTTTCAATGATTACCTCCTTGAGAACCCCAGCGACGCAAAGATTGTGGTCGGCAAAATGATAGACGCAGCAAGAGCGCGGGAAGCGGCCCGAAAAGCGCGCGAGATGACTCGCCGCAAAGGCGCTTTAGATATTGCCGGATTGCCTGGTAAGTTAGCGGACTGTCAAGAGAGAGATCCAGCGCTAAGCGAGATTTACCTGGTGGAGGGCGACTCCGCGGGAGGATCTGCCAAGCAAGGCCGGAACCGTCGCTCACAGGCGATATTGCCGTTAAAGGGAAAGATCCTGAATGTAGAGCGGGCTCGGTTCGATAAAATGTTGGGATCGGCGGAAATCGGTAATTTGGTAACGGCACTTGGGTGCAGCGTGGGCAAGGATGAATTCGATCCGGATAAACTACGTTACCACAGCATTATCATTATGACCGATGCCGATGTCGACGGCTCGCACATCCGCACACTATTGCTGACTTTTTTCTTCCGGCAGATGCGAGAGTTGATTGAGCGCGGCCATGTTTTTATCGCTCAGCCGCCGCTTTATAAATTGACGCGTGGCAAGCAAAGCCGGTACCTCAAAGATGAGCAAGCACTTGAAGCCTACCTGACGCAGTCCGCGCTGGAAGACGCAGCGATTTTTCAAAACGCAGAGGCTCCGCCACTATCCGGCACCGCCTTGGCAGGTTTGGTCGAGGCTTATCAGCGTGTTGCGACTGACATCGAGCGGTTAGCACGGGTCTACCCTCGCGATGTGTTGTGGCCCTTAATGTCTGTTGATTCTTTACTGGTCGACGCGTTGGCTGATGAGGAAGCCGTACAGAGCTTCGCCTCCAAGCTAAGTGAGCGCTTACTAACAATTAAGGATAAGACCGTGTCGTTTGAGGTGTTTGTGCGCCAGGATCCCGAGAGAAGCCTCTTTTATCCTGTGGTGCGGCGCACAGCGCATAGTGTCGCAACCGATACGGTCCTGGGACGTGGCTTTTTCAACTCCCCTGAGTATCTCGCGCTGCGAGCCCTTGGCGATCAACTCAATAACTTGATTGATGAAGATGGTTATTTTCAACGGGGAGACAAGCGCTGCGAGACACAAGACTTTGCAACCGGACTTGACTGGTTGTTAACGGAGGCGCGCAAAGGGTTTTCTATTCAACGCTATAAAGGTCTCGGAGAAATGAATCCCGGCCAGCTATGGGAAACCACAATGGATCCGGAAGCAAGGCGTATGCTCCAGGTGACGATAGAAGATGCGATTTTAGCGGATCAAATGTTTTCGACGTTGATGGGCGATGATGTTGAGCCCCGGCGCGAATTTATTGAGCAGAATGCCCTGGCTGTCGCTAATCTCGACATTTAGTCCTTGCCGGGGCGCTCATCGCTCATCGCCCTCTGGCGGCGAAAGCGCCGACTCGGGTATTTCTACCCGATCAACATCGGGGTCGATGGGAGCAAGTGCACTTGGAAAATCCTTGTTCGCGCGTTGCGATAAGGACTGAAAACGGGAGACCTTGCCGACCAAGCCCTGCTTGCCTTGCACTGCTTTTAAGGCGTCATTGTATTTGTTGGCAGTGGTAGAAATAGAGGCGCCCAGCGCATAAAGTCGCTCGCCCAGTAAGCACACAGTATTGTAGATATCACCTGCCCGGGCGCTGATTTCTTGTGCTTCTCGGTTGCCGTGTTCGATCATCCACAAATTAGCGACCGTCCGCAGGATGGGCATGAGCGTCGTATGTGACACCAGCACTACATTCTTTTGATAACCGTAGTTAAATAATTCTCGTTGACTGCGCATCACTTCGATATACGCAGGCTCTACGGGCATGAACATCAGCACAAAATCCGGGCTCTCAACACCGGGGAGGTTGGCGTAGTTTTTTGCGGAGAGAGAGTCAATATGTTGTTTGACTGCTTTCGCATGGGCATCGAGGCACAGGGTCCGCTCAGCATCAGACGCCGCACCAACGGCGCGCTCATAATCAACGAGCGATACCTTACTATCTACGATAAGGTTTTTGCCCTCGGGTAGTCGTATGATGAAATCAGGGAGGTATTTGTCGCCGTGCTCATCTCGAAATGCCACTTGCGCATCAAAGTGCTCACCGCGTCGAAGCCCTGCCAACTCCAGTGTTTTTTCAAGCTGTGCCTCGCCCCAGTTACCGACTAACTTTTTGTCACCTTTGAGTGCGCGAGTGAGATTATTGGCTTCCCCTGACATGGACAGCCCGACTGATTCCAGGTGTTTGACCTGCTCAGACAAAGACGCGCTATTGCGCACCATATCGGTGTGCACCTGATTGACGCGTGTTTGGAACTGATCAATTTTTTCGCCTAACGGTTTGAGAAGGCTATCCAGGCTTTTTTGGTTGGTGGTCTCAAGCGTTTTTCCCGAGGCCGACAGTAATTTTTGGCCGATACTCTCTAATTCCGCTTTCAGTGCAGTACGAGAGGACTCTGCCCATTTAATTTGATTTTGATGGTTGGCTTCGCGCTCGGTGAGTGTGGCAGTTTGTGCACTGAGGTCCGCTTGGAGTGTCGCCATTGCCTGCTGTAGCTGTGACAACTCCGCTTGAAGTTGGGCATTGCGTTCGTTAGCGACTGCGGTCTCGGTGATCTGTTTGGTCAGCGCCTGCTGCGACGCGGTTAATTCTGCACGTCTCCGCTGTAGCGCAACGAGGCATAATGCCATGCCAATACTGATCGCGGTGGCAAGGCCAGCCCAAAACAACGCGTCAGCGCTCATTCTGAACCCGAGGATAACAGCGCTAAATCAGCCAATTGTGTAAATAACGCGCGTAGGGTCCCCAACAACCGTAAACGGTTGACTCGTTCAGCGGGGTTCTCTGCGTTAACCATTACTGACTCGAAGAAGTCGTCTACCGGTGCTCGCAATGTTGCTAACTGCGCTAGCGCGGCTTGATAGTCTCGCGCGGCAATCAGGGGTGTGAGTGCCTGTCCCGCGCGAATGACCGCGTTGTGAAGCGCTTGCTCTGCTGGCTCTTGAAATAATGAGGGGTCTGGTGGGGTGGCATCTTGTTCGCTAGCTTTTGCGAGAATATTTGCCACGCGTTTGTTGGCGGCAGCCAGCTGCTGTGCGGTGTCGGTTTCGGCAAATGCGGCCAATGCTTTGATACGAAGATCGATGTCGTGAAGCTGACGAGTCTCCACCGCCAGTACGGCGCGCACCACCTCTACGTGAATAGATTGGCTTTCGTACCAGTTATCGAGTCGCTCTAGGAGATATTGCAAGACCTGATCGGCGGTGTCGGGTGCCAACGTTGCACTGTGTTGGGCGCAAGCGCTCTCCAGCAGGCTGTCGAGTGATAAAGGGTGATCACATGCTATCAGCATTCTGATAATCGCCAACGCTGCGCGCCGCAGTCCAAAGGGGTCTTTAGAGCCGGTTGGCGGTTGACCGATACCAAAAATGCCCACTAGTGTATCGAGGCGATCGGCCAAGGCCACTGCCGTCGCTTCTGGCGTGGAGGGCAGGGCGTCGCCAGCAAACCTCGGGTAGTAATGCGCTTCGATCGCGTTGGCGACACCGTCAGGCTCACCGTCGTGCCGAGCATAATGTGCGCCGGCTATACCTTGCAGCTCAGGAAACTCGAGCACCATCTCTGATACGAGGTCGCATTTGGCAAGTGCTGCTGCCCGCGCGGTGATATCGTGGTCGGCGTTGGTGGCGTCCGCCAGTGTTGCCGCTAAGGTCTCCATGCGCTGCGACTTGTCCAACAGACTGCCTAGCTGGCGTTGAAAGACAACACTGCTTAAGCGATCTCGCCGTGATACCAAGGTCGACTGTTTATCATTGGCAAAGAAAAAAGCAGCATCGCTGAGCCTGGGTCGGATCACGCGTTGGTTGCCCGCGATGACCTCTGAGGGTTGTTGACTCTCGATATTCGCGACGGTGATAAACACAGGCAGCAGTGCGCCAGTCTCCTGATCCGTGATATGAAAATACTTCTGGTGTGTTTTCATTGCCGAAATCAATGCTTGAGCCGGTACATCAAGGAAGCTTTTATCAAAGCTGCCACGCAGTGCGACAGGCCACTCAACCAGACCAGTTACTTCATTGAGCAATTCATCAGACAAGGCGACCTGTTCTCCTTTGTCCTGAAGTTGAGAGACTTGCTCAGCGACGCGCGCACGGCGCTCGTCGACATCTGCCATCACTTTTGCTTGATGCAATGCCGCCGTGTATTCACTTGGCGTGGTAATACTGACACCATGGTTGGCGTGAAATCGGTGGCCCCGGCTCTCGCGCCCACTGTGCCGCCCAAATAGTTCAAGCGGGAGGATGGCTTCCCCTAGTAACAGCACCAGCCACTGAACAGGCCTTAAAAAATCATACCGGGTCCGCCCCCAACGCATCCGCTTTGAAACGGGTAGTGCGTTGACAGCGGCGCTAACAATCTCTGGGATAACTGAAGCCGCTTCGACGCCAACCTGAGCAATGTTGGCGACAATCCGTTCAACACCTTGCTCCTCCCTGATAATTAAGTCATCTAAGGTGATGCCTTGTTTGCGGGCAAATCCTTCAGCCGCCTTGGTCCAGCCACCGGTTTCGTTGCGGGCGGCAGAGACAGGCGGGCCGACGACAGTTCGCTCGATGTCTGGCCCCTTGAGTGTGACGTCGCTGATCAATACCGCCAGTCGGCGCGGCGTGGAGAAACAACGAGCATGGGAAAAAGGCAATCCTTGTTCTGTTAAGCCACTTGTCACACCCGCTGACAGCGCCGCCACCAGGCGCTCAATTTCTCCGGCAGGCAGCTCTTCTGTTCCCAATTCAAAAAGCAGATCAGCTGTGCTCATGCTGCAGGCTCCTTCGCAGCGTCGAGTTGCGCGAGTGCTGCTGCGGCGAGATCAGGATCAGCCTGCGGGAAACCGAGCGCGGCTCTCGCAGCCACATAAGCGTGGGCCGCCGCTCGCGCCAGCGTGCGCACTCGCAAGATATAGCGTTGCCGCTCGGTCACACCGATAGCATGTCGCGCATCTAACAAGTTGAAGGTATGCGACGCTTTCATTACCTGTTCATAGGCGGGGAGGGGTAGTTGCTTGTCGGCTAAGCGGATTGCCTCTTGCTCGTGAAAAGCGAACTGGGTAAATAAGTTTTCAACATCGGCTTCTACAAAATTAAACACCGACATTTCCACCTCATTTTGGTGATAAACATCACCGTAAGTGACAGGCCCCGCAGGGGTTTCTGCCCAGACCAGGTCATAGACTGATTCGACCCCTTGCAGATACATGGCGATTCGCTCTATGCCGTAGGTCAGCTCGCCGGTCACGGGGTAACATTCTAGCCCGCCGGCCTGCTGAAAATAGGTGAACTGGCTGACTTCCATGCCATTTAACCAGACTTCCCACCCTAAGCCCCACGCGCCCAGGGTGGGTGACTCCCAGTTATCTTCGACGAAGCGTATATCGTGTATCAGAGGGTCTACGCCCAGCGCATAAAGACTGCCCAGGTAAAGGTCTTGGAATTCAGGAGGTGACGGCTTCATGACGACTTGGAACTGATAGTAATGTTGTAACCGGTTCGGGTTTTCGCCATAGCGACCATCGGCAGGTCGTCGACTGGGTTGCACGTAAGCGGCATTCCAGTTTTCTGGCCCCAATGCGCGTAAAAATGTGGCGGGATGGAAGGTGCCTGCGCCCACCTCCATGTCCAAGGGTTGCAGAACAACACAGCCGTGACTGGCCCAATAGTCCTGCAAACGCAGGATAATATCTTGAAATGTTGGGGGACCCACAGGAAATAACCTAAAACAAAAGACAAGCATTAGTATAACTGCGTTGTGCGCGCCATAATAAGCTTTCCCAACGTAGATCTTACCGAGCCTCCGTATCGTTATGGCTGTGACATCAAAACCCGTTTGGCTGGAATGGACGGTAATCGCGCTCGTGAGAGTGTTGATGACTGTGACACGAATCATCCCGATTCGTTGGTCGCGAGCGCTGGGTAAGGGAGTGGGGCGCATCCTATACCGCTTCAACGCCAGAATGCGTCGCGTGGCTATTCGCAATCTCGAACTGGCTTACCCTGACTGGGCCCCTGACAAACGGCGCGCAGTCGCTCGTCAAAGTGTGCAATCAACGGCAGAATTAATGACTGAAATTGGCCCACTATGGTCACGGTCGTGGTCGACAACGGCGGCAATGTTAACGGTCGAAGGTGTTGAGCGCGTTACTGAGCCCCTTGCCGCCGGCAGGGGCGTTATTGTGTTGGGCCCGCATCTGGGCAATTGGGAGTTGTTAGGGATGCACCTTGCGACGCTCGGAGACCTTGTCGCGCTGTATGAACCTTTGGCCCTGAGACGGGTAGATCAACTGGTGCATCGGGGTCGGCAGCGAACAGGCGGCCGGTTGGTCCCGACAACCCCACGCGGGATTGCCGAGCTGGTACGTTCAGTTCGACGGGGTGGCATCACAGGGATACTGCCTGATCAGGTGCCCAAAGACGACAAGGCGGGGCTGAATGCGCCGTTCTTTGGTGTCGAGTGTTTTACTGCCACGCTGGCTTACAACCTCATTAAGCGATCAGGTGCGGCGGCGGTGATGGGTACCGTGCTGCGCACACCCACGGGGTTTCGCGTCATTTACCGTGCCCCAGGGGACGGCGTTTACAGTGATGACCCTTTGGAGGCTTTGACGGCAATCAACCGTGGGGTTGAAGATCTTATCGCTGGCAACGAAACCCAATACCAGTGGCAGTACAAGCGGTTTCGTTGCCGTCCACAAGGGGCCGTCGATCATTACGATTGGCTCAATTCACCACTTATCGATGAGGTTAGAGTGTCATCATGAATAGGGTTATCGGCAAGTGCATTGCGGGCGCCATTGGCTTTTTGGCCTTTGGTCCTGCCGGCTTATTATTCGGTTTGGTGTTGGGCCACGCGTTTGATCGCGGTTTATGGCGTGCGCTGCAGTTGTCCGGGCCGGAAGCTATTCCCATGATGCGGACCCAATTTTTTGAGACCACCTTTACCTTATTAGGATTCGTTGCCAAGGCAGACGGGCGTGTTTCGGAAGCCGAGGTGGCACAGACCGAATCGTTATTCACCCAACTCAGACTCACGGCACTGCAACGCAGTAGTGCGATTAATCACTTTAAAGCCGGGTCTTCGTCTGGTTTTGATCCCGCACCGACGGTGGCACGCTTCGCGGAGTGTTTAGGGCCACGTAGGCAGGCGCAACATACGCTAATGGCATTTTTGATTGGCATTGCCCTCGCCGATGGCACCTTCTCAGAGGCGGAGCGGGGTGCTTTGTATCAAGTGGCGGCGCTGCTATCGCTGCCCCAACATGAGGTCGATCAGCTGATTTCAATGGCCAACGCACAGGCACAGTTTCAGCAACGCTATTCCTCTCAGTCAGATTATCGGGGCCCTGGGCAGGGCAGTTCGTCAACCGCGTTGCATACTGCCTATGCTGCACTCGGTCTACAATCTGATGCCACCCCTGCAGACATTAAGCGTCGATATCGCAAGCTGATGAGCGAGAATCACCCGGATAAATTGATCGCAGAGGGCGTGCCAGATGAGTTGCTACGAGTGGGCACCGAGCGTGCCCAAGAAATCACGGCCGCTTATGAGGTCATTCAAGAATCACGAGGCTTGAAGTAACAGCGCAGGTACTGAATCAATGGCGCCAAAATGCAGGGGTGAATAACACCAGTAAGGTGAATACTTCTAACCGCCCCATTAGCATCGCTAAGCAAAGCAGCAATTTTCCTACTTCACTCACGGACCCGTAATCGCCGGATACTTCCCCCAAGCCGGGGCCCAAATTATTCATAGTTGCGACAACTGCTGAAAAAGCAGAGATAAAATCAAGATTCGTGGCCAGTAATGCCAGCCAGATCATGACAAAACAAAACATGTAAACAGCAAAAAAACTCCATACCGCGCTGATGACCTCTGTTTGCACTCGTCGCGCATCCAGCTTGAGTGGAATAACAGCATTGGGGTGAAGCAGTTGACGGAGTTCGCGCACCCCCTGTCGGAATATCAGCAAGATGCGCATTGCTTTCATGCCGCCTCCTGTCGACCCTACGCAACCCCCCATAAAGCTCAACATCAATAACAGAATGGGTAAAAACAGTGGCCAGATTGAGAAGTCTTGAGTGGTAAACCCAGTCGTTGTCGCGATAGAAACTGTTTGAAAGAATCCATGGATGAGGCTGTCCTCTAACCCTAGTGTTTCCGTAGTCAGTAACAAGCTGCAGGTGACGACGGTGGCCAGCGTTATGACGGTAATGAAAAAGGCGGTTTCCGAATCGCGTGCATAAACGCGCGCAGTGCGGCGTTGTAATGCTACAAAGTGCAGACCAAAATTGATTGCTGAGAACAGCATAAACAACGAGCTAACTAACAAAATAGCGTGTTCATCGTAGTGGCCTAAACTCGCATCGTGGGTTGAAAATCCCCCGATAGCGACCGTTGAAAAGGCATGACACAGCGCATCAAACGGCGACATCCCGGCCGCAAAGTAACTCAATGCACAGGCTACAGTGAGTAGCAGGTAGATACCAAAAAGCGCCTTTGCGGTGCTAGTAATGCGCGGTGTGAGTTTGCGATCTTTAGAAGGCCCCGCGCTTTCTGCGCGGTATAACTGCATGCCACCAATCCCCAGCATGGGGAGAATTGCCACCGCTAAAACGATAATGCCGATACCGCCCAGCCATTGGAGTAACTGTCGATAAAGCAAGAGAGACTGAGGCAGCGCGTCGAGCCCGGTGATGACCGTGGCACCCGTGGTGGTCAGCCCCGATATGGATTCAAAAATGGCGGCGACCGGCGATAGGTTGAGCTGTGGTGTGATCCACAGCGGTATGGCGCCAAATAACCCCAGTACTATCCAAAATAAGGCGGTCACCAGAAAGCCATCTCGGATATTCAGATCCCGCCGATGAAGGCGGTTCGGCAACCACAGCAGTATGCCCGCCGCGAGTGTTGCGCCAAAGCCTATTGCAAAGGCCGATTCAATGCCGTCTTGACTGATTACCGATAACAATAGCGAGGGCAACATTGCGCTGCTAAATAATATCAGCAACACACCGATGATTTTGAAGGCCATCGCAAATTGCATCAGATAAAGCCAAAGCCTACTGCAAACAATTTTTCGACAGCGGAAATCTGCGTGCGGTCTGTCAAAAATAGAATCACATGATCGTTTGCTTCCACCACAACGTTGCTATGTGCAATTAGCACATCATCACCACGCAAAATTGCACCGACCGTGACGCTCGACGGTAATTTTAATGCGTCAAGGCGCTGACCGACGACTTTAGAAGAGCGCGCATCGCCGTGCGCCGTGAGCTCAATGGCTTCAGCTGCGCCCCGGCGAAGAGAGTGTACGGCGCTGATATCACCGCGGCGCACATGCGCCAGCAGACTACTGATTGTGATTTGTTGCGGCGAGATGGCGATGTCAATTTCTTCGCCAATTAAATCAGCATAGGCTGAATTTGTGATGAGCGTGATCACTTTTTTTGCACCTAACCGCTTGGCCAGCATTGACATCATGATGTTCGACTCATCGTTATCGGTGAGCGCGCAGAAGACATCGGTATTTTCAATGTTCTCCTGTCGCAACAGCATGGGTTCATTGCCACTGCCATGTAATACGATGCTGCCCTCCAATAAATCCGATAGGGTTCGACATCTGTCATAGGAGCGCTCAATTACTTTCACTTGATACTGTTTTTCCAGCCGACCCGCTAGGGTTGCGCCGATGTTGCCACCGCCGGCAATCATGATGCGGTGATACGGTTTATCAACGTCGCGCAGTTCGGCGGTGACATCACGAATATGTTCTCGTGCAGCGATAAAGAAGACTTCGTCATCGGGCTCGACGACGGTGGAACCTTCTGGAATGATCGGATCGCCGAGACGTCGGAAAATGGCGGCAACCCGAGTGTCCACGCGCGGCATATGTTCGCGAATTTCTTGCAGCTCTCGACCCACGATGGGGCCTCCCGCGACTGCCTTGACGGCCACGAGCCGAATACGGCCGTCGGCGAAATCAAGGACCTGTAGTGACCCGGGGTTGGCAATCAGTTGCTCGATATTGCGGGTGACGAGTTGTTCCGGACCAATAATGACATCAACTGGAATGGCGCCCGACTTAAATAAAGCAGCGTGTTCTGAGAGGTAGTCGGTAGACCTAACCCGGCTGATTTTCGTTGGCGTCCGAAAGAGCGTGAAGGCGACGGAACATGCGAGCATGTTGATCTCATCGCTATCGGTTACCGCGATGAGCATATCGGCATCGTTAGCGCCTGCGCTCATGAGCGTTGAAGGGTGGGCGCCGTTACCCAGGACCGTGCGGATATCAAGCCGCTCTTGCAGCCGTTTCAGCGTCGCCGCCCGTTCGTCAACCACGGTAATATCGTTTTGCTCGTCGGCGAGGTGCTCTGCGAGCGTACCCCCCACCTGACCTGCTCCGAGGATAATGATTTTCATCCGCCTCTGGACCCTCTCAGCGACTCGGACACACCTTAAACTATGTCAAACCCACCACGCCATGTGGATTAGTCACGTTGCAGACGACGCGCAGCGATTACTCTGCCGGCTTGGACAGTAATGAAAAGTAAAGACCATCACCACCACCGACCTCGGGCATCACTTGCCAGCCGGCTTCCCGTGCGATGCCGCGTTCCATCACAATAGGCGTGACATGAACCTCGTGTTGCTGCGCAAATGCTTTTACGACGGC
>JAOHHD010000027.1 GCA_028117185.1 Luminiphilus sp. | reverse complement strand
GTGACCCCAAATTCTGCTGCAGCACGCTCCACACCGACATTGCCGGCTAAGACAATGACATCGGCTAGGGCAACCTGCTTGCCAAGAGACAATGACGCGTTGAATTCATCCTGCACTCGCCCAAGCACCTCCAGCACCTCAGATAGGGCATTGGGATCATTCACTGCCCACTGGTTTTGAGGCGCCAATCGGATACGCGCACCATTAGCACCGCCGCGCATGTCGGTACCTCGGTAAGTCGAAGCAGATGCCCAGGCAGTCGCCACCAACTGCGTATCGCTGAGCCCTGTCTCTGCAATCGCCATTTTCAGCTTGCCAATATCGCGATCATTGATGACTTCATAATTCCGTGATGGCAGTGGATCCTGCCAAGCCAGCGTCTCGTCAGGCGCATCTGCACCGAGATAGCGCACTTTGGGTCCCATATCGCGATGCGTCAGCTTGAACCAAGCCTTGGCGAAAGCGAGCTCAAACTCTTGCGGGTTTGCGAGGAAACGCTGAGAAATCTCTCGATAGCTCGGATCAAATTTCAGTGAGAGGTCAGTGGTAAACATCACTGGGGCATGGGACACCCCAGCAAGATGCGCATCCGGAACGGTGCCTGCCGCTGCATTGTCCTTCGGTTGCCACTGCAATGCCCCAGCAGGGCTGCGTGTCTGCTCCCAGTCGTAAGCAAAAAGATTGGCCAAGTACATGATCGACCACTGGGTCGGCGTAGCCGTCCAGGCGCCTTCTAAACCAGAGGTTACGGTGTCCTCAGCATTACCTTTTCCACAGACGTTCTTCCAGCCAAACCCTTGCTCGCTGATCACCTCGGCAGTCGGCTCGGGTCCAACGCACTCATCAGGCTTATGCGCCCCGTGCGCCTTACCAAATGAGTGACCACCGGCAATCAGCGCGACGGTCTCTTCATCGTTCATCGCCATCCGACCGAAGGTTTCACGGATATCGTGAGCAGCCAACAGCGGGTCAGGATTGCCATTAGGCCCCTCGGGATTCACATAAATCAGTCCCATCTGAACCGCCGCGAGTCCCTGACGCAATTCGCGTCCTTCACCGTAACGCTCATCCGCCAACATCTTGGCTTCGGGGCCCCAGTAGACCCACTCAGGCTCCCAGTCGTCGGTGCGACCACCGGCAAACCCAAACGTCTTAAAACCCATATTTTCCATCGCAACGTTGCCAGCCAGTACCATTAAGTCGGCCCATGAGATTTGGCTGCCATACTTCTGCTTTATCGGCCATAGAAGGCGTCGCGCTTTATCGAGATTGCCATTATCTGGCCAACTATTGAGTGGCTCAAAGCGCTGTTGGCCACCATCCGCACCGCCACGGCCATCGCTAGTCCGATAGGTACCCGCGCTATGCCAAGCCATTCGAACAAAGAAAGGCCCATAGTTGCCATAATCGGCGGGCCACCAATCTTGTGATTGGGTCAGCGTCTCGTTGACGTCGGCTTTCAATGCCTCGAGATCCAGCGTCGCAAAGGCAGACGCATAGTCAAAACTCGCGCCCAAAGGGTCCGCAGTCTGCGCATTCTGCCTAAGCGGAGTTAGGTCAAGACTCGTCGGCCACCACGCTTGTGCACTTTTCGGTGTGCTCCGCGCCACCACATCTTGAGCGGGCAGCGTCATCAAGGTCGCCGCTAACGCCATGTGTGCAATCGTCAAAGTTATTACTTTACCTTTCATGATATCGCCCTCTAAAAAATGACTTACCGAGACCTGAACTCTACCTACCTGTCAGAGAAACTGACAAGCTGATTAAATTGGAAAATGCAATCGATTTTATCGATTAAGAGTCGCCCACCGAGGTGATGCGCCATCGTCTATTGCTCCTCTGCAAGCACATCTTGGACCAGTCTCTGAACATGGACTTCAAGTTGGTCGAGGGGGATAGCGCCTGATCCGAGCACTACATCGTGAAAAGCCCGAATATCAAAACGGTCGCCCAGCGCTTGGCGGGCCATTTCTCTCAATTCAACAATCCGCAACTTGCCGATCATATACGCTGTCGCCTGCCCTGGCATGGCGATATAACGCTCGATAGCTCGCTGACAGTCGTACACCGTATTCGGGGTATTCGCGACCAAGTACGTCACAGCCTGCTGACGGGTCCACTGTTTATGATGAAGGCCCGTATCCACCACTAACCTAGCCGCTCGCCAAAGCTCCATCGCCAAACGCCCAAAATTGGAATACGGGTCTTGGTAAAAGCCCATTTCTTTGGCTAAATATTCAGAATAAAGACCCCATCCCTCGCTAAACGCGGTGAACCGGGTATGACGCTGAAAGTCAGGCACATTGCTCAGTTCTGCAGCAATCGCCAGCTGCAAATGATGCCCGGGTAATCCTTCATGAAATGCCAATGCCTCAAGGTCTGTTTTGGGCATTGAGTTCATATCGTAAAGATTCGCGTAGTAAATCCCTGGGCGAGATTCGTCTGATGGTGGGCGTTGGTAAAACGCCTTACCTGCTGAACGCTCACGATACGCCTCGACGCGCTTAACCACTAAATCTGCCCGAGGTAGCAGGCCAAAATACGTTGGCAACCGCTTCGCCATATCATCGATCGCCGTTCTCGCGGCGTCGAGGTAGGCAGATCGCCCCTCCTCAGTATTGGGAAACCGTAAAGCCTGATCACTCCTGACACGTGTCAGAAAGGTCGTTAAGTCGCCCTCCTCACCCAGCTCAGCCATCACAGCCCGCATTTCACTGTGCAACCGCTCAACATTGTCGAGCCCCGCTTGATGAATTTCTGCTGCCGTTAAACCCGTAGTAGTAAAGACGTTTAATCGGTTGGCATAGAACGCCTCGCCGTCAGGAAACCGCCACACCCCGTCCTCAGGCATGGCATGGTCTTGCTGTGACCTGACTGCCGCAATCAACTTTTGGTAGGCAGGCTGCACTGCATTGAATAGGGCGCTCCGCGCATCCTCTCGCAGTTGATTGATCTCGGCAGGTGCTAAGGCCAGTTGATCCAGCTTGTCGTTGAAATCAGCCCAAATGACTGACGGTTCATCGCCAGCATCAAAGGGGGCCCCTAACAACACATTGCTCGCCGACTCGATGATTTTTGGGATCATCCAATCGACTAAAAAAAGCCCTTTATCAGCACGAATCTGTATCTGCTCAACCACACCGTCAAAATAGAGGGGCAAATTATTCAGACGCGCGATATACGCCTCGGCATCTTGCACCGAGTTGATGGCGTGAACATTAATGAGCAGACTCACTGCACTGGTATGCGGCCCGCGAAACTGATGGATCACATAACGATGATGCCTAAAAGGGGCACCCGCGAGCGTGCGCTCGAGGTCAAGTCGGTACAGTCGATAGGACAATAAGCGGTCCTCCGATAACTGGGAGGTATCGATGCCTTTGAGAAAATCCAGTCGCTGGCGAGTGATTGCCAGCGACGCCAGCTGGAAAGATTCGGTGACATCATTCCACTGATCTTGGCGGTCGGTGACGCCGAGGTAACTGGCAGAAGCGGGGTAACGAACGAGATCTTCTGCCCAAGTGGCTGTGAAGAAATCCTCTAGTCGTTGCTGCTCAGCCGAAACCGGAGGGGCTAATACCGCGTCGGATAGGGCATTTGAATCCGCATCTGATCCTCCGCAAGAGGTCAGTGAGAGCGCCAAAATGAGCCAACATGACGAGTAAAAACGGGTCATCCTGTAACGAATATCGGTCAGATTAGCGATCTTAAAGGGGGCATGACGGGGGCGATAACAGGAGGCAGTAGGCATAGCAGTTTCTCAAACAAAGCAGTGGACAGCCGAAAACGTTGTCATCTAGTGTGGCAGAAATAACATCTCATCTGGAGTGCTGTCGCCACTTTTCAGTCAGTACACCCCACATACTACTGTATAAAAATACAGTAGTATGTGCAGATGTCTCTCTGGCTTTGTCTTCGTTTTGATGCCCTCCCTCTGGAAGCTCTGCTGAAGCAGCCGGAGCTATACGATCATCGAGCAACCGTTGTTGTGGCACAGCGCCTTGTCATCGCCTGTGATGACACGGCTCGCTGCGCTGGGGTCATACCAGGTCAAAGTGCCAGTACTGCGCAAGCCTTACTCACACATTATGACACTCATATTGTGCAGCGCAGGCCTGAGAAAGAAGGTGCTCTGTTGCAACAATTAATGACCTGGGCTTATGGACTCTCACCACACTTACAGCGCTGGCAGAACAATGCTCTGATGATTGAAGTCGGAAGCTGCTTAACACTGCATCATGGATTAGAGGCATTACTGCAGCGCATTCATAATGAAATGAGTTTGCGTGACCTGACTGTCAAAATGGGGGTCGCGGAGACTCGTACGGCGGCCTGGCTACTCAGCCATTGCGAAGCTCATTTTGCCTGTCAACCAGCGCAACCTCTCACTGAGCGACTATTGCCCCTACCGCTTTCTCTTCTCAGTGACGAATTCCCTACTGTTGTCGATCGACTTGAAAAAGCGGGTATTCGTCAATTTGCGCAACTGCTCGATATTCCACTAGCCGATATTGGTAAACGCTGTGGCATCACATTCGTCGATTGGCTCAATCAGCTGCTAGGCAGACGCCAAGAACCCACTATCGACTATCAACCACCAACCCGATTTCAAGACACACTGTGGTTTGGTTTTGATATTCACAATCGGCAAGAGCTTCATCCCGCCATGAAGCAACTACTCCTGCATTTCTGTCACTTTCTAGTCAACACTCAACTCACTAGCGGCGTCATTGAATGGCACTGCCTTAGGCCAAAAGGCGGCAAGGCATCCTTCAAGGTCTTCTCTGAAACGGCGCATCGACAGTCCAAGGTCTGGCTGAAACTGTCCTGTTTGCAGTTAGACAACTGGTCCCTTCCTGAGGGTATTGAAGGGCTCTCTCTAGTGGCCAATCAACTGCAAGAGGATCTTCCCGCACCACAAGATTTATTTCATGCCGGCGCTCATCAAGCGTCGCGATACGAACTCGCAGATCGGCTACGGAGTCGGCTAGGGCTACAGGCGGTGGGTTACCTCGACTTCCGACGAGAACACCTTCCAGAGGATACCGTGATCAAAACACAGAGCGCCCATACGATAAGCCGCCCCGATACTGTCGCGTTGGGACAACGGCCATTCTGGCTACTGCCTGAACCACACCCTGTTCATCAAGAAGGCAAAAAGCTGTACTGGAATGGCATTTTAGACATCATCCATGGTCCAGAACGCATTGAAGACTGTTGGTGGAGTAAGCCGACTAGCCGCGATTACTACATTGCTCAAACGCCCCAAAAGCAGCCCATTTGGCTGTATCAAGACCGACATAACCGCCGCTGGTATGTACACGGGCTATTTGCTTAAACGCGTCCACACTCACTCATCAGTCTTATCCAGCCAAACCAGTTCCGTCGGATCAAAATCCAGTGCCATCATGGTCTCGATAAAATGGTTACGTAACTCGCTCGTTATTTGGGGCTCCCGGGCAAGCAACCAAAGATAATCTCGATTAAACCCCGAGACGAAGGCGTAATCGTAGTCTTCGCCCAGTTCGAATACGATATAGCTGCCATAAAATGGACCAAAAAAAGAGACTTTGAGGTGCGCAATATCGGAAGAGCCCATAAACCGGGCGACGCCTTTCGCTTCGCGCCAAGCCCCCTCTTCAGCGTTAAAACCACGATTCAGTACCTTGATACTGCCATCCGGATTGAGGTCATAGGTCGCCGTGACGTCACTCAAGCCCCGCTCAAAACTATGATCGAGTCGCGCTATCTCATACCAGGTTCCCAGATAGCGGCTTTGATCAAACCCTGTCACAGGCTCGACGCCGTCTGGTATACCCGTACAGCTCACCAGCGCTAGACACAACATGCCGACCAGCACACTGCGGATACGTTGGATATGGCTCGCTACTGGTGTCTTTTTCATCGTTCGCTCACTGCTAATAGACCGAGTTTACGCTATTTCGTTTTATACTTTTCATTTGAGCAATAGTATCGCTAGAATACTGTTTATTTATACAGTATTGATGCCATCGTGTACGCGGAACTTCATTGTTTAAGCCATTTCAGTTTTTTTGCGCGGCGCTTCTGCACCCGCTGAACTGGTCTCTCGAGCCGCCGAGTGTCGTTATCACGCTTTAGCCGTGACAGACGAGTGCTCCCTTGCAGGCGTCGTTAAAGCACATGTTGCGGCTAAGGAACATCATCTCAAACTGATTATCGGCAGCGAATTCACATTAACCGAAGGTATTCGGCTGGTGGCATTGGTTCCTAATCGTGAAGCTTACGGTGAACTCTCTGGCTTAATCAGCCGGGCTCGCAGACGCTGCCAAAAAGGCGAATACACCGTCCATCTACGCGACATCATTTTTCATCTCAAACGCTGCCTCCTCATTTTGCTACCCGACGATACCCACAATCAGACTGTTTACTTACAACAATTAACCCGACTCTGTAAGGGCCGCATATGGATCGGCGTCAGTCGCCTACTCGGCAATGATGAATGGCGACGATTTAAGCATCGTTATCATATTGCACAAGCCTTACAGATACCGATGGTCGCTTGTGGCGAAGTGCAAATGCATACGGCCAAACGAAAATCATTACACGATATTCTTACCGCTATCAGAGTCAATACGCCGATACAAAAACTGGGCGCACGCCGATTAATTAATAGTCAACAACACCTCCGCACCCTCAGTACGCTAAACGCGCTCTATCCTGAAACATTGATCACCGAGACACGATATATCGCCGATCAATGCCACTTTAGTCTTGATGAATTGCGGTATGAATATCCAGAAGAGGTTGTTCCTTCACAGCACACAGCCAACAGTTATCTGCGGCAAGAGGTTGCTCGTGGCGCTACACAACGTTGGCCTGATGGCGTGCCCGAAACCGTCCAAAGCCGGATACACCGAGAACTCGAGCTCATCACTGAGCTTTCTTACGAATACTACTTTCTCACCGTTTATGACATTGTGCGTTTCGCAAAATCACGCGACATTCTTTGTCAGGGCAGAGGCTCTGCTGCTAACTCTGTGGTCTGCTATTGCCTACAGATCACTGAAGTCTCACCCGAGCAGATTTCACTCCTATTTGAGCGCTTTATCTCTCGTGAACGCGATGAACCCCCTGATATTGATGTCGATTTTGAGCATGAAAGACGGGAAGAGGTCATTCAATATATCTATCAAAAATACAGCCGCCGCCGTGCTGCGCTGGCGGCCACTGTCATTACTTACCGCTCACGCAGTGCCGTGCGTGATGTGGGTAAAGCCATGGGATTCGACTCGAGTTTTATCGATGAGCTAGCTCATTCTCTAGCTTGGTGGAATCGCGAACGGGAACTGACCGATCGCTTCGAACATCAAGGCGTCGTTCGTGCTGAAAAACTTGCGGGACATTTTTTAACCATCGTAAAAGAAATTATTGGCTTTCCTCGACACCTCTCACAACACGTAGGGGGTTTTGTTATCAGCCGAGGCCCTCTTTCCAATCTGGTCCCCGTCGAAAACGCCAGCATGCCGGAACGAACGGTCATTCAATGGGATAAAGAAGATATCGAAGCCCTGGGGCTACTTAAAGTCGATATTCTTGCACTGGGTATGCTCTCAGCTATCCGTAAAACATTGGCGCTCTTGCATCGTGATCATGCCGGTATTCAGCGTATTCAAGACATTCCCCCAGACGACCCCGCCACCTATCGGATGCTACAAAAAGCGGACACGCTAGGGGTTTTTCAGATTGAGTCTCGAGCGCAAATGTCGATGCTGCCACGACTCAAACCAACCTGCTTTTATGATCTGGTTATTGAGATCGCTATTGTCAGGCCCGGCCCTATTCAGGGCGATATGGTGCACCCCTATCTACGGCGTAAAGCAGGACTGGAATCAATCAGCTATCCCAACGATGAGATCGAGGCAGTTCTCTCACGCACATTAGGGGTCCCTATTTTTCAGGAACAAGTCATTCGTCTTGCAATGGTTGCAGCGGGCTTTACTGGGGGAGAAGCTGATGCCTTAAGACGCGCAATCAGTAACTGGGGCAAGAACAGTAAGCTGCTGAGTTTTGAGCATAAATTAAAGCAAGGCATGCTCAATAAAGGCTATACCCCCGAGTTCGCTGATCGTCTGTTTAATCAGATTAAGGGGTTTGGCGGGTATGGCTTTCCAGAGTCACACTCCGCTAGCTTTGCATTATTAGCTTATGTCTCTGCTTGGCTAAAATGTCATCATCCCGCCGCCTTTTATGTCGGCCTGCTCAATAGCCAGCCAATGGGGTTTTACTCGCCTTCGCAATTAGTACAAGACGCTCAGCGGCATCACGTTTTGATTTTACCAACCGATGTGAATCACAGTGATTGGGACCATCAGTTGCTGTCATCAGGCGACACCCGACAACCCCCCATACGACTCGGGCTAAGATTAGTGAAAGGTCTCAGTCAGGCAGCGGGAAAACGCATCTCTGATGTTCGCCGGCAACGCGCCTTTACCAACCTCGCTGATTTACGCAGACGTGCATCGCTCGATCGCAAAAACATGGAGGCATTGGCTGCGGCAGACGCACTCTCGAGTATCAGCGGCCATCGTCATCAAACACACTGGCAGACTATGGCGCTAGAAGATCATCGGCCTCTATTACCCGCAGAAGCATCACCGCCCCACGAAACCGGTCCTGAGGTCAGACTACCGGCACCCAGTCTAGGCGAAGACGTTCTCGCTGATTATCAACATACTGGACTGAGCCTGAAGGCACATCCACTCGCGTTATTGCGCACCCAGTATCCCTTTAGCCAATGCACACCACAAAAAGAACTCATTCGCTTGGGCAATCATCGCTTTGTCCGTATCGCTGGACTCATTACCTGTCGGCAACGTCCGGGAACAGCCTCTGGGGTGGTATTTCTGACACTAGAGGACGAGACCGGGAATATGAATGTCATTGTCTGGCCAGCCGTGCAAGAACGCTATCGACAGGCTCTCATGACAAGCCAGCTTGTCGTCATTAAGGGAACGGTTGAAGCCCGTGATGGTGTTGTCCATGTGATTGCCAGTGCACTAGAAAATCATAGCGAGCAGCTGTCGACATTGACCGTGGCATCTCGAGATTTTCATTAATTACGACTGTCGAGCAGCTAACATGAGTGCCACAGGGCTACTCATTATCAGAACGCACCTCGGCTTCTAGCCAACCACCTGATGATTCATGCACTGCAAATTCAATAGGCTGACAACAGACTTGGCAATCCTCGATGTACCGCGTATCAACGTCTTCAGGGTTCAGCAAAACCACTATCGCTTCACCACAATACGGACAATAAACGGTGGTTTCTTGCAGTGCAGAGGCCGACATCAGCCGTCAGACCGCCTCTCTCAATGGGGCAGGCTCGACAAGACTCGTCGTCTCCAGAGACAGTGCCCCATCCTCAATAGGCTCATCACGGAACATTGTTCGGTCTTTACGATAATCCTGTGGGTTCATCCAAGGCATTTGATCGCCCTGTCTAGGAAAACGATCTAACATTCGCCGCATATAACCCGCCGAGAAATCGTCTATCCAAAATCGGCGCCGCATACCAGATGCCAGCGCTTCCTCAATACGAGGCGTCGCGACTGTCTTTTCGATCGTACGCATATGGTTCAACAAACGGCACACCCAGGTCGCAATCAAATCAGCCCGCAGTGTCCAAGAGGCATTAATGTAACCAAAGGTATGCACCATATTCGGCACGTTAGTACACATCATGCCTTTGTAGGTCCATTCATTCGCAAAATCCACCGTCTCGCCATCAAGCGTAAATTCAGCCCCGCCTAATAACACCAACTCCAAGCCAGTAGCACAAACAATCACGTCGGCCGCCAAATGCTCTCCCGAAACAAGCTGAACACCCTCCTCAGATACCGACTCTATATGGTCGGTAACCACTGAGGCTTTGCCTGACTGAATGGCTCGAAAAAGATCATCGTCAGGAATCAAACACAGTCGCTGATCCCACGGGTTATAGCTGGGCGTGAAGTGCTTATCGACGTCGACTAGCTCACCAATTTCATCACGCACTTTGCGCAGCAATGACCGCTTAACCAACGAGGGCATAATGCGCGTCGACCGATAAATCCACTGCTGCCAGAGCGTATTACGCCAACGGATAATGTCGTAAGCCAGTTTCGGCGGGATCCGCCGCCGTAACCAATTGGCAAGCCGGTCTACAGAAGGTCGTGACGTCACGTAAGTGGGTGATCGCTGCAGCATCGTGACATGAGCGGCTTGACGAGACATATTCGGCACTAGCGTCATTGCCGTCGCACCTGATCCAATCACCACCACCTTTTTATCCGCATACTCAAGCCCTTCTGGCCAGAACTGAGGATGGACCCAATCGCCCTTGAAGCGGTCTTTACCGATAAAATCTGGCTGGTGACCTGCGTCATAGCTGTAATAACCAGCGCACATCATGAGAAATCCACAGCGATATCGTCGCATGCCCTCAGACGTTTCAACACTCAGTTGCCACTGACCTCTCTCACTACACCAATCGGCCGCTACCAGCTTGTGATCAAAGCGAATATGTTCCCGCAGTCGGTATTCGTCAGCGGTTTCGTTCATGTAGCTGAGGATAGCGGGGCCATCGGCGATAGATTTTTCCGCTTCCCATGGTTTGAAGTCATATCCCAACGTGTGCATGTCGCTATCTGAGCGAATACCTGGGTACCGGAATAAATCCCAGGTGCCTCCGATGGCACCGCGGCGCTCCAAAACAGCAAAAGTGCGGTCTGGGCAATCACGTTGCAAGCGCACTGCGGCGCCAATGCCGGACAAGCCTGCACCGATGATGATCACATCAAACAATTCGGCTTCGGCATGTTGTACCGATCCAATGTTAGCGTTCGAATTCATAGGCATTCCTGTCCAGCAACTTCCTTCCGACTTGCAAAGGGTACACCCTTTTTCGACGAACACGACATTGCACATACCCCCTTAGGGGAGGCACCGTAGCGAGGCGTCGCGGGCAGACCAACTCACTTTGTCGCATTAGATGATACCCATTGGCGCGCAGTGAGAGAGTCGCTCGATCGCGGAGCGCCAGCATGAAACCGTTGTCTCTACTGGTGCTGCCGCCCTTTATTGGCTGCGATACGCAACCTCAGCGCATTGAGTTTAATAAACCCTTCGGCGTCTTTCTGGTCATACGCCCCGTCATCCGCTTCAAAGGTGGCGATCGTCTCATCAAACAATGAATCCTTAGACCGACGCCCCGTTACCGACACATTGCCCTTATACAGCGAAACGCGAACGTCGCCATTGACCACTGATTGTGTTTGATCTATGGCAGCCTGCAGCGCATGTCGCTCTGGGGCCCACCAATAGCCGTTGTAAATGAGCTTAGCGTAGCGCGGCATGAGTTCATCTTTCAGATGCGCCACCTCTCGATCCAATGTGATGGATTCAATAGCACGGTGCGCGCGCAACAAAATGCTGCCGCCAGGGGTTTCGTAGCAACCCCGCGATTTCATCCCGACGTAGCGATTCTCGACAATATCAGCTCTACCAATGCCATGTGCGCCACCACGCTCATTTAGCCAAGCCAACACCTGCGCAGGTGACATGACGTCATCATTAATCGCAACAACGTCTCCCTGCTCAAAAGTCAGTGTCACTTCTTCGGCTCGGTCTGGCGCCGCCTCAGGACTCACCGTCCAGCGCCACATGTCTTCCTCGGGCGGGACCCAAGGGTCCTCAAGCACGTCCCCCTCATAAGAGATATGGAGCAAATTGGCATCCATCGAGTAGGGCGATTTCTTCTGCGCCTTGGCAAAATCCACTGCAATATCGCGCTGCTCACAATAAGCCATCAGTGCCTCGCGAGAATTCAAATCCCACTCTCGCCACGGCGCGATAACGCGAATCCCTGGTTTGAGTGCATAAGCGCCCAGCTCAAAGCGAACTTGGTCATTGCCCTTCCCCGTCGCACCGTGAGCAATGGCATCAGCACCGGTCTCCGTAGCAATCTCTACTAAACGCTGAGCGATCAGCGGCCGAGCAATCGAAGTACCCAAAAGGTACTCCCCCTCGTAAACGGTGTTGGCGCGAAACATGGGAAACACAAAATCCCTTACAAACGTCTCACGCAAGTCCTCGATATAGATTTCACTGACGCCCAAACTCTCCGCCTTAGCGCGCGCCGGTTCCACCTCTTCTCCCTGACCAATGTCTGCTGTAAAGGTCACGACTTCACATTGATAGGTGTCTTGCAACCAACGCACGATCACAGAGGTATCGAGACCGCCGGAGTAAGCCAATACGACCTTATTTACCGTCGTCATAATGTCGCCTGCTGAAAAAAGGGCGAGTAGTGTACGACTGCGCGCGGATCAGCGCCATACGTTCAAACTTGGCCACTGAGCTCTGCTACACTGCAGGCATCATAGATAAGACCCTAAACATGACTTCCCTGACACTGACACTTCCCGATGATTGGCACATTCACCTCAGGGACGAAGAGGCACTGCACACCACCGTGACCGACATTGCACGCTGGGCGGGTCGGGCTATTGTCATGCCGAATCTCAAAGATCCCGTTCGAACGGTAAGTGATGCGCTCGCTTACCGGCAGCGCATTTTGGCAGTGCGACCGCCGGGATCCCAATTTGAACCATTGATGACGCTGTATCTCACTGACTCAACAACGACTGAATCGGTGCAGGAAGCGGCGCAGTCTTCATTCGTGCACGGCATTAAGTTATATCCCGCCGGTGCTACCACCAATTCGGCAGCAGGCGTCACCGCACTCAAAGCGCTCTACCCTGTTATCGAAGCGATGCAAAAGCATGACCTACCCTTGCTCATTCATGGTGAAGTCACCGATGCGGACTGCGATATTTTTGATCGGGAAAAAGCGTTCATTGACACTGCGTTGATACCGTTGATGGCAGCTTTTCCGGCACTGCGAATCGTTTTCGAACACATTACAACGCGCGATGCGGTGCAGTTTATCGAGGCGGGCAACGATCGCATTGCAGCCACCGTAACCGCGCATCACTTGCTGTATAACCGCAACGACTTGTTAGTGGGAGGCATCAAGCCCCATTTATTCTGCTTGCCCGTGCTGAAACGAGATCAACATCAGTTGGCATTGCGCCAAGCCGTCACGTCGGGGCATCCCCGGTTTTTTCTCGGCACCGATTCAGCACCGCACACCCGGCAAGATAAGGAGTCGAGCTGCGGCTGTGCTGGCTGTTATACCGCCCACGCCGCATTAGAGTTATATGCAGAAGTCTTCGAGGAAGACGATGCACTGGACCAACTTGAGCGGTTTGCTAGCTTTAATGGCCCCGACTTTTATCAATTACCACGCAATTCAGGCACCGTCACGCTGGAGAAAATACCGCAGCAGATCCCCACTGATCTGCCATTGGGATCACAGCGCCTCGTGCCTCTGCGTGCCGGTGAGAGGGTGCAATGGACGCTCACGCAACAACCATGACTTCCGCATCTGCGCCGTCACTCATGAAGGACCGATTTCGGGGTTTCTTGCCGGTCGTCGTTGACATTGAAACAGGAGGGTTCAACTGCCATACCGATGCCCTCCTCGAAGTCGCCATCACATTGCTGACGATGAACGAAGCCGGCGAACTCGTCATCACCGAGACCCACAGTCGAAACGTAGAGCCCTTTGAGGGCGCCAATTTAGAACCTTCAGCACTCGATTTCACTGGTATAGACCCCGAAAATCCGCTCCGCGGGGCGTTACCCGAAGCCATTGCGCTGGGGGAATTGTTTGCCCTCATCCGACAATCAATCAAAGAGCATCAATGCAATCGCGCCATTTTAGTAGGCCATAACGCGCACTTTGATGCGGGATTTCTCAATGTTGCGACAGAGCGGGTCGGCCTGAAGAGAAACCCGTTCCATCCCTTCTCTTACTTTGACACCGCGACCCTGGCCGGCCTGGCATTTGGGCATAACGTATTAGCCAGAGCCTGTGGCTTAGCTGGCATTGATTTCGACAATGCCGAGGCACATTCAGCTTGCTACGATGCGGCCAAAACTGCCGAGTTGTTCTGTCTGATCGTCAACCAATGGCAGTCTCTGGGAGGGTGGACGGCGCCGGTTCCGACTGCGGACCTCGAATAACCCGACCGGGGTAAGAACCCGTGCTCTGGCCCTGACGAAACGTAACCTCTCCTGATTTAATCGTGCAGTCATATCCTTTCGCCGTCTGCAATAATCGCCTACCCCCCGCAGGCAGATCGAAGGCAACGGAAGGCAAATTCAACTCTATCGCATCGAGGTCAATCACGTTCAGATCGGCGAGATAGCCGGACTCAATGACGCCTCGATCAAGGAAACCATATAACTGGGCCGTGTCTCGGCATTGTCGCTTGATAGCCCGTTCGAGCGGTATGCGACCATTCGCCCTATCCCTCACCCAATGCTGCAGCATGAACGTCGTTGCCGCCGCATCGCAAATGGTGCCGCAATGCGCCCCACCATCTGACAGTGAGTTCACACAGTCGTCCGAATCAAGAGCGGGCTCTAAAAAATCAAGGTTTCCATCAACATAATTGAGCAACGGAAAGTAAATCATGCCCGTCCCTTCGTTGGCCATCATCGCATCGTAGGCATAGGCCTCGGCTGACATTCCAGCACCGACGGCGCAGTGCTCAATCGACTGCTCTTTCGTGGGCTCATAATTAAAACCAGGCGTCATCGCGTACTGCATCGAAAAGCCGCTCTCCATCAAGTCCGCAATTAACTGCAGATCTGATCCCGTCGGCTCACCTCGCTCTGCCAACAGCCGAGAACGAAAATCCCCATCCTGCAAGTGTTGCCACTGCTCATCCCAGGGAAGATCAGCAATCGCTTTCCAGCTTGGACGCTGCGAAAAAGGATGAAAGGTCGCGCGCCAACCCAAAATCAGTCCCGTACCCCGCATCGAAATCTGTGCAACGATCTGCGCCCCTGCCTCATTTTGTGCACGCATTTCAGACAGTTGCTGTGCAAATGATAGTCCCTTAATCGGCGACTCCAGCGCAGTAAAAGCGACCGGAGCGCCGGTATTGCGACTTAAATCTCCCATCCAGCCAAACTCATCCCAGTCCGGATGCAGATCACTCGCCAGCTCAAATACGCCGTGTCCAGCGCGCTTTAATGCGTCGCCAATACCCAGTAACTCTTCTTTAGTCGCGGTTGTGCCTGGGACTAATGCTCCCTCAACAGACTTATGAAGGATGGTCCTCGACGTTGAGAATCCTACTGCGCCGGACGCCAAGCCCTCCTCAAC
>JAOHHD010000026.1 GCA_028117185.1 Luminiphilus sp. | reverse complement strand
CTGGTTTACGTACTCGCATCAGAAATGAACTTTAACGACATCTGGGCGATCACCGGGATTCCCGTATCCCCCTTTGATGCACGTGATGCCGATGTGCAGGTCACCGGCTCAGGCGGCGTCGCAATGATCGTGCGCTTGGGCAGTGAATTGATCGCCGAGGGCCGTTTAACCGTCGGTGATCTTTGCACCGTGTACTCGGGACAAAGCGAACTGCTGTCACCCGATCAAGGTCTCGACCCCATGGCCGCTGATTTCCGTATTCAGGGGTATGAGCGCAACGACGGCAGCCACGCCCAGTTCCTCACGGTGCAAGGACCTCAGCTACATCCGAAGTTACCCAGCCTCAGCATTGAGGAAGCAGGCTCTTACGGGCTCACGCTGGGCACCATCCACCGCGCCTTGTATCACACCCTCGATATCGAACCCGGTAAACGTTTATTCGTCGAAGGGGCCTCGACAGGCACGGGCTATGACTGCTTGCGCAGTGCCGTCAGTAGTGGTCTGAGTGTGGCAGGCATGGTCTCAAGTGCCGAGCGCGCCGAGCGCGTCGAAGCCGTCGGCGGCGCTGCCGTCGACAGAAAAGATCCTAAGTGGGCAGCGGCCTTTACGCCGGTACCCGATGACCCATCGCAATGGGCAGCGTGGGAGGAAGCCGGTGTCGATTTTGTGGAGGCCGCTAAGGTGGCAGCCGGTGGTGAACTCAATTACGCCGTGTCACACGCCGGTGAAACCGCGTTTCCGCGCACTTTTCAAACCCTCGGCGAGGGCGGTGTGCTGACCTTTTACGGGGCCTCCTCGGGCTACCGCTTTACCTTTATGGGTAAAAAAGGTGAGGCCAGCCCCGCTGAGATGTTCACTCGCGCCGGATTGCGTGCAGGCCAAAGCTTACTGATCGTGTATGGCCCAGGGGCAGACGATGGCATTGTCGATCGCGTGGCCATTGAGGCCATCGAAGTCGGTTGCCAGCGCGGCGCGCAAATTGCGGTGCTGGTCGATACCGTGCCACAGCGGGAGTTTGTCAATTCGCTGGGCTTTGGGGCGCAAGTGAAAGGCGTCGTGAGCCTCGAGGAAATTGAGCGGCGACTCGGGGACGACTTTGATCCGCCGGGACCGTTTGCTGCGATGCCAAACCCCTTTACCGAGTCTCAGGCATTTAAAGAGGCCGTGCGGCTCTTTTCAGATCGCACCCTCAAGCCCATTGGCTCGGCGATTGCCCCGTTCCTGCGCAATACCCTCGACAAGCGTGGCTTGCCGGATATTGTCTTTGAACGAGCAGGCCGCGATGGGCTCGCGCTCGCCACTTCACTGGTCAAACCCAACGTGGGCAAGGTCGTGTATGCCGAGGAGTTGAGCGGTCAACGCTTTACCTTCTACGCACCACAAGTCTGGATGCGACAGCGTCGTATTCTGATGCCCAGCGCTGAGATTCGCGGCACGCACCTGAACACAGCCCGAGAGTTTGCGGAGATGCAGGAGCGGATTGCCGCGGGTCAGATTGATGTGTTGCCCCCAATCGCACGGCCTGTTGAAGACATTGCTGATATTCACCAAGCCATGTGGGAAAACCGTCACGGCGGCGCTAATTATGTGGTCACCCATGCCCTGCCGCGGATGGGACTGAAAACACGAGACGAACTCTACCGAGCATGGGCCCTCAGGGATGCGGCCGAGCGCGGAGAAGTTATTACCAAAGTTGAAACTGGATCAGCGGGAGCACTCCGATGAACGATATGTCTAACCTAGCTAACGCAACCGCTTCGCAATCGCTCTCCGGGAGTCGGCTCGAGAACAAGTCGGTGATCCTCACCGGGGCCGCGGGCTCGATTGGCCGCTATATTTCTCGCAAATTACTCCGCGAGGGCGCCAAAGTGACCATGACGGGTCGCGACCAAACCAAGCTCGATGGGTTTGTCGAGGAGCTCACAGAAGAAGGCTTTGACGCTGCGAACATCACCACGATTGTCGGTGACTGTGCCGACCCAGAGGTCTGTCGCGAGATTGTCGCCCGTGCCGTTGGCACCTTTGGCAAGCTCGATGTCTTGGTCAACAACGCAGGCGCAGCAGGCCCCAAATACACGCTGCGGGATATTCCCTTTACTGACGTTGAGATGCGCGCGGCTGAGTCGGACCAGACCATGTTCGATTCCGCCATGAACCTGCTCGGCGCGCCATGGAACATGGCCCGAGCGGCCGCCTCCCATCTCAGTGATGGCGGCACGATCGTCAATGTCTCGACGATCTTCTCGCGCACCCATTATTACGGGCGTATTCCTTATGTGGTGCCGAAGTCTGGTTTGAATGCACTGGGCAAGGGACTGGCACTTGAGCTCGGCGAGAAACAGGGCATTCGGGTGAACACGCTGTTTCCGGGCCCCATTGAGTCTGAGCGGATTGATACGGTCTTTGCCCGAATGGACGAGCTGCAAAATATCGCCCCGGGGAGCACCAGCCAGGAATTCCGCGACCTCATGATCACCACGCGCACGGGTGACGACGGACTGGAATACCGCTACCCGACGCCCACCGATGTGGCTAATGGCATCGTCTGGTTGGCCTCGGAAGAATCGGCAGCGGTATCCGGGCACCACGTTGAGGTGACCAATGGCATGCAGGTGCCGGCGCAGAGTCGATCGCAACTGGTCTCTTGGCCGGACAAGCGCCTTGAGGATCTCACCGACAACGTGGTGCTGATTCTCGGTGGCTCAGACCATGAAGAGGCGTTGACCTATGCCGAGCGACAACTCAAGAGTGGTGCTCATGTGTTGCTGGCGTTTCGTTCGCTAGAGTCGGTGGGCTACGCTCGCTCGCTCATTCAGGCGCAGGGCCTTGATGAAATTCAACTCTCCCACCTCGACCCGCTGCGGCGTGAGTCGGTGGACCGCACCATGCAATTTATCGACGACCACTTTGGCCGCCTCGATGGGGTCATCGTGCTGCCGCGCAAACCAAACGGTCACTATGGCTACTCGCTCAGCGGTGCCACCGACGAAGATGTTGAAAACTTTGTTCGTGAGGAAGTCGTGGCCCCGGTCGCCTTTGCCAGTATGTTGGCAAGCAATCTCAGCCGCTGGTTTGGCAAGTGTGAGCCCCCCGCTATTACCTACGCTACCAATGCCAGTGACCGACACGGCAATCTGCTGAATGAGGTCATCCGTGCCTCGATCGAGGCGCTGATCCGAGGCTGGCGCCATGAAGACGCCACGCTACAAACCGCGGGCGATCTCGAATGGGCGGTACGGCCAAACCAATTAGTGCGCTACGACAGTGAAGACAAAGACAACCTGCCTTTTGCGGCTGACTGGGCGGCCACGCTCACCAACCGGGTGCGCCAAATGGACCCCATCAATTTGTGGATTCCAAAAAGCATTCAGCGGGCAACCGGCAAAGCCTCTATGCCAACCCCCCTCATGCGGGTATTACCCGGTCTGCATAAGGGCAAAAACGCGGTCATTACCGGCGGTAGCCTGGGCATTGGCTTACAACTGGGGCGTTACCTGGCCATTGCCGGCTGTCGTGTCTTACTGAGCGCGCGGAGCGCAGCCAAACTAGAGGAAGCGCGTGACGAAATCGTCGAGGAACTGCGTGGCATTGGTTACCCGCACCCTGAAACCCGTGTCACCACCATGGCGGATATCGATGTGGGTGACCCGGCAGCCTTAGAAGCGCTCTATGACCGCTCGATGGAATTGTTCGGCAGCGTGGATTTCTTAATCAACAACGCCGGCATCTCGGGTGCCGAAGAGATGGTGGTCGACATGTCGCTGTCGGACTGGAACCGCACCATGGAGGCGAATCTGATCTCCAACTATTCGTTGATCCGTAAGTTCGGTCCGGTCATGAAGGACAAAGGCAAGGGCTCTATTCTTAACGTGTCGAGCTACTTTGGTGGCGAAAAATATGTGGCGGTGGCCTACCCCAACCGCGGCGACTATGCGGTCTCTAAGGCGGGGCAACGTGTGCTCGCCGAGATTTTGTCTCGACATCTTGGGCCCGAGATTCAGATTAACGCACTCGCACCCGGACCCGTCGACGGCGCTCGCCTGAGAGGGCTGGGTGATGCACCGGGCCTGTTTGATCGACGCGGCCGGCTGGTGTTAGAAAACAAACGACTCAATCAGGTTCACAAGGCGATTCTGAGTGGCCTGCAGGACGGGCTCACCCCAGAGACCATTTTGTCCTTGTCGGCTAATGTGATCGCCGAGATCACTGCCGGTGCCGAGCTCCCTAACGCGCTTGCGCGGCTGCTGATGTCGGTGACCGAATCCGGTGGCGAGGGACATTCGTCGCAGTATCTGATGCATCAGGGTATTGCGCAGAAGCTCATCGACCGTCTGGTTCATGGGGGAGTCATCACCGCTGAGCATCGCTCGACGTTTATGGCGCAGTTTGTCGACGCACCCGAGCCGTTCTTTGAACTCGCCGAGACGCAAAAATCGGCCTCGCAAATCGAGTCGGGTATTTTGAATCGACTCCACCTGCACAAAATGCCCACCGATGAGCAAGTGGGCCTCTCGACTGTTTTTCACCTCGCCGACGACATTGTCAGCGGCGAGACGTTTCATCCCTCAGGCGGACTCAAGTTTGATCGTTCCGTCACTGAGGGCGAATTGCTGCTGGCGCCCAGCCAGACCGACCTGGACAAGCTTCAGGGTAAGCGCGTGGTCATGGTGGGCGACAGTATGCGAAAAGAGCTAGCGGCGATCGGCAATGGTTTTGTGGGGCAGGATGTCGCAGCGCTCACGGTACTGACCCGTACAGAGGACAGCGTACGTGAGCTTTTGCACGCCATCGACGCCACGGATTCCGTGGCGTTCGATGTGCGTTGTATTGGAGATGATATTGAAGGGGCGCTGGATCATATCCTGCGCGAAGAAGGTGGATTCGATATTGTTGTCAGTAGTCCATTTGAACGACTGCCACTCAACGCCCTAGCGGGTGAGCGGCACAAAACGTGGGATCGCGTGCTCAGTGACCAGCAGTTCCGCGTTCTTGTTAATGATCAGCTAACCCATCACTTTCGTGTAGCGCGCGTGGCAGCGTTGGTGCCAAACAGCCAAATCGTGCTGTTGACACCAGACACCTCGCTGGCCTCAACCCGTGAAGAATTTGCGCTGGCGTTGTTCGTGAAAAACTCGCTGCACGCCTTTACGGTGACCTTGGGCGTGGAAGGCGAGCGCTTGCCCACAGTCCCTGCGGTCAACCAGGTACAGCTGACACGGCGGGCGCATACCGAAGAGCCTTCTAATGATCAGGAACTCGCGGAAGAAATGACCCGACTGGTGCACGCAGTCCTGCAGTGTGCGGTGCCCGCACCCTCACCCAGTGAGAGCCGGTACTTGTCGAAGATTTTCCGTGGTAACGCGGTGACAGTGTAAAGAGAGATCACTCCTCGGTGGGTACGCCTGCCGATTGCCAGCGGCCGAACTGACTCCGTCGGTCGCTGGCTTTTCTGTTAAACCGTTAGACCTGAACAGCTTGCTCTGCGCTCACTCTGTTGAGCGGACTGTTGCGCGGAAAAAATCACTGATAGCTTCCAAGGCGGCATCAAGCTCACGATTATGGTCGCTCTCCGAGGCCGTCTGTCCGTTACTGTGGGCTGCCACAACCAGATTAGCCGCGGTGTCGACAAAAATAGCCTGCCCAAACACACCTCGTGCGCCGTAACGGCCGTCGCCATAAAGCCACCATTTATAACCATAGCCCTCGTAGCCTTTTGAGGGTGTCGTGCTGGCGGCCATCCAACCCTCGGGTACTACGCGCGTGCCATCTGGCAGCACGCCATCGGCCAGCGCTAATAAGCCCAGCCGGGCATAGTCACGCAGGGTTGCACTGATACAGCAGCCACCCGTTTCCCGATCGCTCGGCAACGACAGCAACCAGTTGGCGTCGTACTCCATGCCCATGGGTTGCCAGATCTTTTGGCTCAAATAAGGAGCGGCATTCATACCAATGGAAGAGCGCAATACCTCGCCCACCAAGTTGCTCTCGGCGGTGTTGTAATTAAAACGGTCGCCGGGGGCTGCCACCCGCGGCAGTGCTGCGAGGTAGTTGGTCAGTGCGACGCCATTGAGGGCTGCGGCGCGAGCCACGTCAGACTCAGGGTCCTCGTAGTCCTCGTTCCAGGCAATCCCTGAGGACATCTGCAATATATCGCTCACCCGTGAGCGGCCATACTCTGAACCCGCCAAACGCGGCAGATATTTCACGATGGGGTCATCGACGCTGTCGATATAGCCGTCGTGAATAGCTGCGCCGATCAACAGTGACGTCACCGACTTGGTGACCGAGAAGGTCACCCAGCGACTATCGATGGCATGATCCGGCGCGTAGTACTCCATCATTACCGCACCGTCTTTGACCACCATGAGCCCCATCAACTGCTGGTTCTGCAACCAATCACCCAGCGTGTGCGAGGCATCATTGGCCGAAAAGGATATGGCGGTGAGATCGGTTGGCGTTGCCGGTAAGGGCTCAGCCGCGCCACTCGCCGCCACCCTTGCCGTGGGGTACAACTGATCGAAATGGGCAAAGGCCAAGCGGCGCTCTGCCTGAGTCATAAACAGCGGGCTGGTCTCAACACTGCCGTCTGTCTCGAGCACCGCATCTGCTCGATAGGTATTGATCACACTCTCGAGTGTCGGGGCAGGCTCATCTGCGTAAACCGTGGGGGCTAACAGGCCTGACAATCCACATAGGGATGCACAGATGACTGCACAGGGGGATGCCCAGAGGGGTGAGCGGCGTAAACGATTCGTCATGGGGGATTCTCGGATGTTAGGTGATGTGGTCGATACCAGATGTCATGGTGGGACAAAAGTGGCGCTCAATGCAAATCAAGGGTGTCACCCAAAAGTGTCAGCTTTACCGGGGCCACAGGGCTGGGCTGATGCGGCTTTTAGCCCTTTTTACTGGGTTGGGGCCTACCGTGCGACTTATGACCAGCAGAGAACTCGCTCGTTGTGGGTTATACTGGGCGCTTGGGGGCGTTACGGATTCGACGACGGTAACGAAACCTGCGGTGCATGCCGTGATGGTAGCCAATCACGTAAATCCAAAGCTGCAAACTATTAGTTGCCAATGACGACAACTACGGTGCACGAATGGCTGCGTAAGTAGCCCTTTGTAACACCATCCAGGTGCTTCGGCCCTGGCGGTCTATAGCAAGATGCCAGTATCGCGCTTGTGACTGTCATATAGAACTGGATCGCAGTGGCTTAGGTCTCGGGAGTCACGGTTAAATTTTTCGAGAATCGCGGTCAACGTCCTGACCGTTGGGCTGTTGTCCGTTAAATCAATTAACGGAAACTAAGCATGTAGAGCCAATGGCAGAGTACTGGCGGACGCGGGTTCAACTCCCGCCGCCTCCACCAAATGAAAAAGGGGTAATCCGCAAGGGTTGCCCCTTTTGCATTTGAGGGATCTGGCAGAAAGCTGAATCCGCGCCAGTATGGCGCGGGTGGCCGAAGCGAAGCGAAGGTCTGTCGAGCAACAGCGAAGACTCAAACTCCCGCCGCCTCCACCAAATGAAAAAGGGGTAATCCGCAAGGGTCGCCCCTTTTGCATTTGAGGGATCTGGCAGAAAGCTTAGGAGGCACTCTTGATACCGCTCTCAACACGAATGTGAACACTTTGGACTGCATAGTGTGCGAGATAGCGGTACAGACGGTAGGACTGAACAACAGGAAAATCCAAGCGCCTCAGTAAGGCGCATTAGCTCGGATGGGGTTGGAAGCACAAGTGCGGTCCATTGCGTTTGCCTACTCTCAAGGGCACTCATGCTTTGTTGCTATCACCACGAAGCCACGCAAGGGCCAACGACTGCTCGACACGGCGAGCGCGAGCGTATAAAACAACCTCATGATCTGCACGCCAACATTCACGCTGATGCACCTCCATAAAACCGGTGGGCAGTCTATCAATGATGCACTGCTTCACTGCATAAAAGGGGCCGAGGAGATTGGCTATCACCTGCCGCTAAGGTTGTTACCGGAGAAAGCAAAGTCTCTGCCTATCATTGGTGTCATTCGTAATCCGTGGGACTGGTATGTCTCGTGGTACGCGTTTAACAACTTGCGGGGTGTCAAAAACCCTTTGTTCAACATTGTGTCGGGCGGTAAGCAGGCAGGCTTCAGCGAAACGATCGAAAATCTCGTTCGATACCCAGAGGCTTCCGTCAGCAATGGCATCATGAAAAGCTCGCACAAATCGCTGCTATCTGAGCATTTTGAAAACGATGGCGGCGCAGGCTTTACCCAGGCATGCGTGAATGAATTCACCTCCGCTACCGAGGGTTATTACAGCCTCTTGGTCAAGCGGATGTTTGGTGACCGCAGAGACAACGTGCATCTCGTCCGTTTCGAGTCTCTCGAGCAAGATTTACGGCAGATACTTCGGCAGCTGGGGGTCGCTGAGGCTGAGGCTGAGGCAATCCACCGCTACATGAGCGAGCAACCCAGAAAGAACAGCTCCGCACGGGGACACTACGCTCAGTACTACGAACCGCAACTTAGAGCCCTCATTGCAGAAAAAGATAAAGGCATCATTGAGCGCTTTGGCTACCGCTTTTCGCCACCCGAGACCCCACAGGCTTCAGTCAGCATCGAGCCGGGGCCTCGAGTCAAAAAGATCGGCGGGCAACGCACAAGTTTCTTAAAAATTGGCGATGCGCCAGATCTTATCCCCCTGCGGGCAAAAGTAGCGGCGTTGACCGAGAGTGATTGGGCGCAATCCGATCGGCACACGCAGTTTAATGTTCACAAGGAAACGCAAAGCATTCAGCTGCTGGCCGATGACATGTCGCATACGCCTCCCATCAAAACCGCGTTCTATGAGCGATTTGCAGCAGAAATCGACCCAATTTTTCAGGCACTGGTATCGCGGTTCGGTGAACACGGGCTCTTTATTCGCGTTTTGCTGGCAAGACTAAAGGCTCAGTCAGAGATCAAGCCACATGTGGATAAAGGTTATTCCCTCATCAACTGCAACCGCATACACATCCCCATCATTACAAATGACAAGGTCACGTTCTCTGTCGGTGGCGTATCTCGCTCCCTCAAAGCGGGCGAAATCTGGGAGATCAATAACGCAGACGTTCACTCCGTCATCAACGCATCACAAGATGCGCGCGTTCACCTCATTATCGATTGGACACTACGAGCTATGCTGCTCAAGGAAAAAAAGCCCTTCCGCATGGATATTCCACTGCTTTATCGGCCAGAGTCCAGATTACACCCCTGAGTGGGTCACGCCAGCAAATAAGCCTGACAAGGCGTCATCGCGCACTCGCTCGGCGGGGCACATCATTGGAGGCCAGATGAGATCAGCCCTCCGTGACGGTGTCGGTTATGGCGAAAGCGCTCTGATCTGTCCGCAACAGCTTTGGCACAATGAGCTCAGGGCATCATTCGGGGCAAGCACCAAAGGCGAACAGGTTTAGTGGCCTTAAAACAGTCACCTAACGGACCAGTTCAGCTCCCGACGCCTCCACCACAAACAAAAAAGGGTGACCCTAACGGTCACCCTCTACAGCGTTAGCGTCGCGGTTTAGGGCAGCCCGCCCACAACCGCACCCCGCTTTTCAGTCAGCGTTATTAAAGATCATGCGACCGGCATAGCTGCGGTTGCTTTCACAACTTGCGAGCGCATCGGATTCTGTCTGTACCTCGGGGTGCTTCTCCATGAATGCCATCCAACTATCGGCCGTCTGCCCTCTCAGCGCAAAGGTATACCAGTGATTCATCTGCACATAGTCATAAGGCCAGTCGGGCTCAAAACCGAGATAAGGCGTAAACACATGAGTGCCCCAACCTTCATAGCCTGCGGCTTTCATTAACTCACCATGACGAGCCTGAGTCTCCATGACTTGCTCCATGGTCACGCCGTCTTTTAACGTGCAGTCTGCCCATTGGTGAGGCTGCCAGGTGTCGCGGTCCTCCATGGGTATGCGACTGTGCGCGGTCGCCGCATTAAACATGGCGATCATTCCACTACAGGTGCCCGCGGGTTCAAGCGGCTCGCCCCGCTCGGCCATGTAGTCCCAGTACTCGTTGGTATAGCTGCCCCACTCGTTGTACATCGATTGGCCATCTGGCCATTGGCCCCACATCACATAGTCATAGGGATTATTCACGCCAGCGTGCATTGGCGTGAGTACCACCTGCAAATAGCGACTGCCCGCCTCTTTAGAAAAGTCACCGTAGCGTTCTGATTGCGCAATCACATCCTGAATGGTCATGCCTTCATTGAATTTGCAATACATGAACTCCGAGCGCACCTCGTATTCCTGCGCCTGCGCGCCCAGCGTTAGTAACATCAAGCCTGCTAATAGAAATCTCATCACTACTCCTTATGTTTTTGACTGTGCCAATAGCGTACCACTGACGGGCCGTATCGAGGCCAGTCAATACCGCATGTGCCTAGATTGATGCGACCACAATGCCTCAAAAATCTCTGCTGATCGCGATAGAAAAATAAATTTCGCCGCCACAGCATCGCAACGCCTATCTCCGGGCTAACCGACCGCGTTTTAGGCGCAAAGCCCTAAGGGGGTAACGGCCCACCGAATCGCGAGATCTCACCGCCATTGATGTTGAGTCATTGCAGCTTACTGGGCTGACCCTCACACAAGATCTGTAGCAGGACGCATCGGGCTATCACAGGGCGCCGAAGACTGCGGGGCGCCTAGCATCACTGGTGTCGTCACCCCAGGCTCAATCAAGACACTGGCGCTAGACCGGGCAGGCTGGTTCGCGGCCGCTAGTGGTGGTGATGCTCACCATCCGCGCCGTGCGCGTGGCCGTGACTCAGCTCATCCGCTGTAGCGTCTCGCACCTTATCAATGACAATCTCAAACGTCAGCGTTTTACCAGCAAACGGATGATTCATGTCTACATCGAGATTGAAGCGCCCGACCTTTACGACCACCGCACTCTTCTGGCCGTCTTTGGTGTTAACGCCCACCATTTGACCAGGCTTGTAGTTTTTAGCTTTGGTGAGCAAATGCTTGATAGGTACACGCTGTAGCGCATCGTCTCGACGCAGACCATAAGCTCGCTCGGGCGGCAAGGTGACACTCACTTCATCGCCTGCAGAATGGCCGGTCAAGGCGTCTTCTAGTCCACGAATAAGACTATTCGAGCCATGCAGATAAACCATCGGTTCTACGCTGCGCTCAAGTTCTGTGTCGGCTTCGTCTTTTAAAACGTAGTCAAACACCACGACCTTTTTTGCCGCTATTGTCACGCTTACTACTCCTTCGTTTTACGACTGGTACGCATGAGCGCGTTTATTCGGGCTCTGTATCAAGTTGGCCGCTTTACCGTGCGAACCGGTTTTATCAATTGTCCCATGTTCCGTCGATCGCTTAAGGTGTTGCCAAGAGGCGATAGCCCACACAACTAGATAATTGGGCTGCAGCGCTTCGCAATACGCAACGTAAAACACTGTGAGCTCGCCCAAAACAGTGTTCTCGACAATGACGCCATGGGCTAACCCACTTGGTTATCGAACTGATCGGGGCCATTCACGGCCAACTGCCGCCCTTATCATGTACCGCCAGTTAAGCAATGTTACTCCACTCAAAAATAACATACCTTGGTCACGGGTTCTGGGACAAAACCGACGGGTCGGGCTGACCCAGCAATCGCGGTGGCGATGGTGACTGGCGGATTTGGCCGTGTCCGCGCAACGGTTCGCCAGCTGAACCGTCGCCGGCTTATGGGGTCGGTGCACTTTGGGTTGTGTGGCCGCGATGTGGCGCAAACCCATTAAGGCTCAAGGGTTTGGGTGGGCGATGACCCACTGCGAACCGAGGGCGCCTCATTCCCGATCATACGGGCCGCCCACGCCCTGCTTGCCCATGGCGGTGCATAGGGCGCTCACTGCCCTCGGTCGCCTATTGGGCGCCCATCGCTGGCTGAGGAGCGGCTAAGGAGCCTCGTGCCACGCTGCACGCAAAAGCTCTCGGTCTTTTACGCTCACGTCTCTCACAGACTCCGCACCCAGGGGATGCTGATCTGCCACGACAATACGACCCGTCATATCAACAACTTCACCCATAGCTATCTCCAGGTTGGAAGTGAATGACGATCCTTAAACCCCTTCTGTTGCCAAGTGGGGCCGCTCCGCTTCGCGCCTTACGGCCTAAGCAGTATCTGAGTCGATTGCGTTGTCATGGGTGCACGTAACCCTCCTTGGTCAGTGGCGTTAGATCAGCTCCGAACGGAGAGCAGGGCCTGTGATCCGTCAAACAGAAAGCGTGTTTCTGCGGCCCAGCAGGTTATGACGCCTCACGGAGATTTTTATTCCAAAACTTTTTGAACATTTGCTATTGGCGTGTTCTGCCAATGCCTTGGCGCATCCTGCCAATCAATGAAACCGCCCCTATTCGATGATGCGTCCACCAAGGATGAACTCACGCCATGGATGGCACTTCTCACAAGGAGAGCACAATGAAAGCAGCTCTTAAAGAATTCGGCACAAAAGCGGCCAGACCAGTCTCTAAAGGTATTCGCAACTGGGCCATCAAACGGACAGAGAAGCGGATTGCTGATGCACAAGTAGAGATCAGCGCCCTGAGCGAGGAGGAGCTCGAAATCCTCGTGTGCGAGGAAGAGGACAAACTCAAGAACACGATTCAGAAGTTCAGCATGGGCGCCGTGATGATCACGCTGGGGGTTGCCTAATGCTGGGCCAATTAATCAAGTGGGCCGCATTCGCTGCAATGTGGACAAAGGTCAAACCGGTCTTCTGGGGCACCCTCGCCACGGTGCTATTTACCGTAGCGGTGAGCGCAGTGCACGGCGAGTTCGTCGAGTTTCTGCGGATAGATCAGGAGCTGTCGGGCGCGTCGGCACCATTGGCTTCGCAGGTTCGTGTCTGGCTAGTCTTTAGCTACCTCGGTAAGTTCGCGCTGATTATCCTCAGCACGGGCGCCTGGCTTCTCTATCTAAAGCACAAGGGCTGCTTTGCTAACAACAAGCAGGCCTCGTCATCACATAAAGCACTCGCGAGTGCAACAGTGCACACAGAGCAGCCTGAGCCTGCCCCTGCCCCTGCCCGGTACTCCAAGGAGTTCGAATTTTTACGGGGTGACCGCCCGCTTAGAAGCCGAGGCCAAGCCATTCTTGATGCCAAGAGCGCTGCGATGTAACACTGTAAAACGGCGTTCCCGAATAAACTTCACGGTGCTTAAACGCTTGTTTGGCGCTCGAAGTCATCCGTGCTTGTAGGTCCTTTTAGTGGGGCCCTTCCTCAGGGTCGATCGAGAGCTTATGGTCGACCCAGTCTTTGTGGGAAACAACTGCCATTCCCTAAAAAGCGCCCATAGAGGCGGCGTCCCCCTTGTGGTCACTGATCTCGAACCCCTCAAGGTCTTTGGCAACAGGTTTTTTTGTATGCTTTTACACTGACAATACTGACCTTGCCCCGGCTCGTTGACACTTAGCGACCCTTAACTATAGGATCTAAAAAATAATAATGGTCAAGCAGCTATGCCATTAGCTAGCAGCGAAAAAGTGGGTGACGTCGCGGCGAGTGCGATTCGCCCGTTGCAGCGGCACGTTTTGTTTACCTCTTCGGCGATTGATGAAACCCAACGTGCAGTGTCTAGCGTCTTTTGCCGGCATACACTCAGTGTGCGTAAGCAGACCCAGCGCACCCTTGATGCACGTATGCACCATGCGGCGGTCACTTCGCAGTCCTCCCTGAATTTTTTACAGTACGGCAGTGAAGTCACCGTAGAGCCAGGCCTCCTCGGTGATTTCTTTAATGTTCAAGTTCAACTCACCGGGGCCGTTGAAACCCGCTGTGGCGACGAAACGGTGGTGATTACGCAGGGAGAGGCAGCCGTTTTATCGCTTCGGGAATATGTATCGATGAATTGGGGGCGCGACTCATCGATGCTCATCTACAGCATTAAGCGTGCTTTGGTAGAGCGCAAGCTGGAAGCTCTTCTGGATAGACATCTACCAGACCCTATTGTTTTCAATACGCACATGCGTAGCGATAAAGCCAATAGTGCCGGATGGTTACGGGGGCTGCAGGTGTTGGTCACCGAATTAGACAATACCCATACTTTTTTAAATTGCATGCAAGCAAAGAGCAGCTATGAAGACAGTTTGATCATGTCGCTGCTGCACAGCCAAACCCACAACTACACGGCAGCACTGTGTCACAGGGCGCCAAGCGTGGCGCCGGCGCATGTGAAACGGGCGGAGCAGTACATCCATGCACATGCAGACCGATCAATATCGGTGGAAGAACTGGCGCGCACCGCTCACACCAGCGTGCGATCGCTTTTTGCTGGGTTTAAGCAGTACCGAGGCATAAGCCCAATGAAGTACCTGCGTAATGTGCGTTTAGATCGGGTCAGGCATGAGCTGTTAGAAAATGCCCCCGGCATCGGTGTCACTGAGGTGGCTCACCGCTGGGGATTTATGCAGCTAGGACGTTTTGCCGCCGCTTACCAGCACCGTTTTGGAGAGTTGCCGTCTGAAACCTTGCGTGGCGAGCACGCTATATCGATCAATCGCAATTAGTCACCCACCAGAGCATTCATGCTGGCACCATCAATAACGACATCATGATGGGCCTGCTGCCCCAACATTGGTTTGCCCAGCCAGCGTTTTACTGGTTGCCTTCCATGAGCAAAGGCATGAGCGGGCTGTGCTGCTCCGGGCCCATAGCACTGTAACCGCCGTCGACTGGAATTTCTCCACCGGTCATGTACGACGCCTCATCAGATGCAACAAACGACACAACGTTCGCGACTTCTTCGCCGTTTGCCACCCTGCCTATCAAGTTATAAGGGGTAGACACTTTATCGGCATGGGCACGGTTGTTCCCTGTGAGCCCCTCAAACGGGTCGGACCAAATGTGGCCAAGTACCAGCAAGTTCACGCGGATGTTATCTGCGGCGTACTCTACAGCCTGTGTTTTTGATAGATGCCGCAGCGTGGCTTTTGCGACGGGATAAGCCCAGCGGCCGATGTGCGGAAATGCGCCCGAAATCGAGCCAATATTAATAATATTCCCTCCGGCGCTTTTGAGTGACGGTCGCGCCATTTCGCCTAAAATCGCGGCAGAAACGGCGTTGGTGTTCAGGGTGTCGAGCCAGGTTTGCCTATCGGTGTCTGCACCGTCATCGCCGTATGAGCAGGCATTGTTGACCAAAAGATCGATATGCCCAAAGCGCGCCACGGTGGTATCAACCAAGTGCTGTAAATCAGCGTCTTGCCTGATATCCGTGGCAATGAATACGCAACGCTCACCCAACTCTTCAGCGATGGCCTGTCCTTTGTCGACACTTCGTGCAGCGACAATAACGGTTGCACCGTCAGCATGTAATCGCCGGGTAATATTGACGCCAATTGACGCTGCGCCGCCGGTGACAACAGCCACTTTGTTTGTAAATTTGCCCATATCTGATACTCCTGGAACCTTCCCGTCTGCGTCATAAAAGTGTATCGAAACCTGAGTCACTGCCCATGGGTTTTATGCGGGTTACGAGATTTTCTTGCACTTATCGCACAAGCCTTGCACTCACTGAATAGTGCGGGAGCGTCCCTTCCGCAACACTGACAGTGGCCACACTTCACTCAGGATGCGCTTTCACCGCCACATTCATAGCGAGGAGGACACCATGCTGCAGATGCGATATCCAAGACTCACGCACCCTCTCGCTGTTTCGGAGTCTGTGCTCAATAGCACGGCGCTGCTCAGCGCTGTGCCTACCAATCGCCACAATAGCGATCCAGTGGCGCAGACAAAATGGTCAAGAAAGTCGTGGTGAGCACCCGCATGTGCGGCACAAAAAATCAGGCTGTCTCCGCAGCAGCTGCTGCATTGATCCTCAGCGAAGAGTCTTGAGAGGCGCCTTGTGTCTGTAACGACAAAAAGGGTTGGCATAATCGGTGCCGGAATTGCCGGTCTCTGTACGGCTAAAACATTCAAGCGCTTTGGCTATCAGGTCACCGTTTTTGAGAAAGAGGCTGACGTGGGCGGCGTGTGGTCGGCTTCTAGGCGCTATCCGGGACTCACCACGCAAAACCCGCGAGACACCTACGAATACTCCGACTTTCCTATGCCCAGCGACTATCCAGAGTGGCCCAGCGGCGAGCAGGTTCAAAAATATCTCGAAAGCTATGTCGAGCACTTTGCCCTCACGGACGACATTCATTTAGATACCTATGTGGTGTCAGCCGACTGGGATGAAGCCACCGGTCATTGGAACGTTGCCACTAAGCAGGGGCAACACACTGAGCGCGAGGTGTCTTCATTTGATCACTTAACCGTCTGCAACGGTATTTTTAGCATTCCGTCTATTCCAGAGTACCCAGGCGCGGCGCGGTTCATCGAGGCCGGTGGCACATTGTGCCACACCAGTGAGTTCACCCAACTTGACGAGGCGCGTGGCAAAAACGTGTTGGTGGTGGGATACGGAAAGTCTTCCTGCGATGTCGCCAACGCGACGGTTGGTATCAGTGCCAGCACTACCGTCATCGCCCGTCATTTAATTTGGAAGATTCCTAAGAAGCTCAAGAACATACTCAACTTTAAATTCTTATTCTTAACGCGTCTGGGAGAGGGGCTGTTTCGTTATATTCGGCTTCAGGGATTTGAAAAATTTCTCCATGGCCACGGTAAACCGCTTCGCAATGTTCTGCTCAACAGCGTTGAGTCCTTAGTGGCAAAGCAATTGCGCCTGCGCGCGATTGGATTGCACCCTGAAAAACCGCTGGAAACCATTGCCCGAAGTACCGTGAGCTTGGTCACTGACGGCTACTACGAAAACCTGATCAACGGCCGCCTTCGCATGAAGGCCCGGGTTGAAATCACCGAATTACTTGCCGGTGAGGCTCGGCTTTCGACCGGTGAAACGGTACCTGCAGATATCGTTGTTTGCGGCACTGGATGGCACCAACGCGTTCCATTCTTCAACGATGAACTGACGTCTAGGCTCACTGACAGCGAGGGTAATTTCCGCTTGTATCGCACGATGGTTCCGGTGGGTGTGCCTCGGCTCATGTTTAATGGTTACAACTCGTCATTTTTTAGCCAGCTGAACGCCGAGGTGGGGGCTTTATGGTTGATTGAGCTGATGACAAACAACATCACCCTGCCCCACCCCGATATCATGAACCAGAGTATTGACGAGCGGCTGGCTTGGACCGAGGCACGCACTGACGGTAAGCACTCCAAAGGTACCAATATTATTCCGTTTTCGGTACATCAAATGGATGAGCTGCTCAACGAGATAGACTTAAACGTCGGGGTATTCAAACGCTTTACACAGTGGTTAATGCCAGTGGTGGGCACTGATTATAAAGCGCTCATGACGAGGTTATTGGCTCGCCACAACGCCCCAGATCTTTCAGAGGAATCGTTTAATGTCTCGAGGCATGCCACAAAACCCCCACGGTGAGACTCACCCAGAGAGCACCGGTATCGTGGGCTGATTCACAGCGAGATGAGGAACACAACGGGCGTACTCCGCCAGCGACAGCGCTTATCAAACACGCTCCAGAAGCGTCGCGACCCCCTGACCGACGCCGACACACATGGTGCACAGTGCGTATTGGCCACCTGACTTAGAGAGCTCTCTCGCCGCCGTTAATATGAGCCGTGCGCCACTCATCCCAAGGGGATGGCCCAAAGCAATGGCACCGCCGTTAGGATTTACGCGTGGATCATCATCTGCCAATCCAAGGCCTCGCATGACAACCAGCGATTGACTGGCAAAAGCCTCATTGAGCTCAATCACCGATAGCTGATCAACCGACACGCCGGTGCGAGCCAGTAACTGCTGGGATGCCGGCAAAGGGCCAATGCCCATCACCCGGGGTGCGACACCAATCGTCTGCATTGCAACGACGCGAGCGATTGGCGATAGACCCCATTGAGCTGCCGCCGCTTCAGATGCCACCAGCAGGGCCGCTGCACCATCGTTTACGCCCGAAGCGTTCCCGGCAGTCACCGTTCCCTCCTCCGCAAAGGGCGTAGGCAAAGCTGCTAGCGCCTCCAAGGTGACTGAGCTACGGGGGTGCTCGTCTGTTTCAAAAACATCAGTGATACCCCCTTTTTTTCTCAC
>JAOHHD010000025.1 GCA_028117185.1 Luminiphilus sp. | reverse complement strand
CCGCATAGCCCAGATGCCAGCCCCAAGCCTCGATCGCCAGCGACACGGTATAGGGTCCTGCCGCCGAGCCTAATGTGACTGCCAGTGAACCGCAGCAAGCCATCGCCAGCGCGCGGATACGCGTAGGAAAGACTTCTGCGAGGTAGGCAAACTTCACCGCCGCAGAACCATAAAAAAACATACTCATGAGTGCATACACGAACAGTATTTGGGAGAAAGTCTCGGGCACCCAGACCAGCACCTGAAACAATATCGACCCCAATACAGTCCATAGCACCACTGTGTTACGCCGAGTCCATACTCGTTCTCCCACCCACGCCGCCAGCACATACCCGATCACGCCAATGGCATTACCGGCGCCAATCAACAGTGAGAAGTTAAAGGCATCGAGCGCCCTGACCTCGCGTAAAAAACTGGGAAACAAGAAAATCGATGCGGCATAAGCCCACACAAACAGAAACTGTGCCGCGAACAAAGTCAGTGCGCGCTCGCGAACTCCCTTGGCAAATAAATCAGCAAAGGTCGCTGGGGCTTGCTCTGACCGCGCAGCGACGGATCGAGGAGGCTCACGCAAATAACGCCGTACCACCCAGACCATAGGAAGACTGACCAGACCCACCCAAAACAGCTGTCGCCAGCCATATTCTGTGAGTATCCACATCGACCACAGCGACGCCAGCGCCCACCCGAGTGGATACCCAATCTGCAGTAAACCCATAAACAAGCCACGTAATCTTGCGGGCATCTCCTCGGTGATAATGGCTCCCGTAATCGGGTAGCTCAAGCCCCCTACTGCGATGCTCGCACCCCGCAGCGCAGTGAGCGTCATAACACCCGGTGCAACACTGATCAGGGCAACGAGTAGTGAGGAACCCAACAGCGAAAACTGAAATAGGGGCAGCCGTCCCACTCGATCAGCCAGCCACCCCAGAACCACCAGCAGCGCACCACCCAGTAAAAAAGCCATCGACACGATCGCCATGACCTCGCTGAGAGCGAGTCCGAACTCGGCGCGGATTGCCGGCACAGCATAGCCAAACAACGCCAGATCCATCTGCGCCGTGGTGTAGGCGATCAAACAAATGACGAAGGCTCGCAGCGGGTAGCCGCGTGGCGTCTCAGGCACCCACCCACATCCAGCTGTATCCGTCGGGCGCATAAAAAGTACTGGCAGGCTCTCCGAATTCATTCTGCCCGGCGCAATAGTCGGTTACACCGCGCATCGGGCTGGCATCAATACGCTGTACCCGGTAACTGTAAGCAGACAGCCCGCGTTGGCCTGGCTGACTCAGCGCGCGATGATCCGTGGTATCAAAGTAGGGGGAGTACACCTGCAGGTAACCGGTGGGACAATCAGGGGCGCGCAACCGCTCTACGCGAAACAATTGTCCTGCCTCTAGCCGCAACGCCCGTTGGGTCGGTGGCTCATCTCCCGAATCGTGAGCCTCACCGTAGGGAGCGGACTCAAGACCAAAAACCCTTTTATAGAACTCTGTATCAAAAGCGCGGCTGGGCTGGACCACATTGGCGTGGCTGCCTTCACTGTTTTTATAAGGGAGCGTCGGATCGATGGTACCGAATCCAGGGCGATCAAACCCGCCGCGTTGAATAAAGGCAATGCGACCATCCGGATCGAAATAGAGTGTTTCCCGGAGCCCGACAAAAGGGCTACCCCAAGTGACGGTAGGTGGAGGATTGGCGAGCGGCGCGGAGACCAGGTCTGAAAGCCAACGGTCGCGGGTGTCCGCGTTGTAATTATGGAGGCTATCGCGGATCTCGAGAATATCAGCCGTATACATGCCCATCCAGCGACTGCCAGTGACCAACGGTTTATGCGCACCCAAACCCTGCCCTGCCAAATCGTCCCAGAGCTGTAGTCTGACCAAGCCAGTCTCGTGGGTAGCGCAACCAGCGTGGCGGAGTCGAACCGACTGCAACGCAGAGGCATGGCTATAGAGTGCCTTAGCGTCACTCGCGCTCAGACGTCCTTCGGCCTCAGGAAGAAATCCGAGCTCGGACCAGAATGCCAGCAACCGCTCGCGCTCCGACGCATGAGCGGAGAAAACAAATTCATAGAGGCCTCCGACAACACTCATAGCTCGGCTTACAGATCGCCCCCCACGCGGATCACACTCCGGCCCATTAACTCCCGCGCCTCCCAGGCCCGATGCGCCTCTGCCACCTCTGTCAAATCAAACTCTCGCTCGATCGGGATCCGCCACGACCCCTCTGACAACGCTTTATGGGTTGCCGCAACCTCGGCACCGTCACAGATCGCCTGATGAAAATATTGGACAAAGCCTGAAACGGAGCAACTCTTGCCAATCAGCATCGACGGCGGCACGGGTGGCGCTTGTCCTGCACTCGCACCTAAATAGACGATGTGACCCAGTGGTGCTACCGCATCAAGATTCATGGGCGCACGGTCACCCGCATTGCCGTCGAAGATCACATCTGCTCCGCGACCCTCTGTCAGCGCCTTGACCCCATCGGGCCAGTCGTCGCGGAGGTAATCAATGACCGCGTCAGGGCCGAACTGCTCCACAAACTCGAATTTGTGCTCACCCCCAACGAGTCCGATTACCTGGGCGCCGGCTGACTTGGCGATCTGCATGACCAGTGAACCCACAGCGCCCGCTGCAGAGTGGACAACCACCCATTGATCCGGCTGGACCTTGGCGGCACTGTGAACCAGCAGCCAACTGGTATACGCGCAAGTAGAAAAACAACAGGCCAACGGCCAGTCAAAGTCATCGGGTACGCTGACAAGAGCGTGCGCCGGCGCGATGGCAAAATCGGCGTTGCCGCCCCACTGACCATTGGTTGCCACGCGCTGACCGATCAATGCCTCATCGACGCCCTCGCCCACTGCGTCGACCACACCGCAGAACTCGAAACCGGGGGTAAAGGGATAACCTGGGTGGTTCCACTTAATACGATCCGCCCGAGCATGGTTGTCCAACGGATTCAAAGCTGCGTAGGCGACTTCTATCAGGACCTCCCCCGAACGAGGCTCGGGTACTTCTGCCTCTACCAGAGTCAATGCCTCGGGCCCACCTGGTGCCAATACTGTCACGCTGCGCATAGTTACTTCTCCCCAGAACGTGGTGTTAGAGTAATTTTGATCGGTTGTTATATCAATATGCCTTATGCGAATTAATCGGGTGCCGCTGCGACTGCGACGACTGCGGCGACAAACACTTCACTTTTTACCGCGAACTTGCAGGTTTGAGCATTATTCGGCGCTTGACATTAAAGTCTATTGGTATATCAATAGGCCATTGCCGGGCCTTTAGGTAGGGGCTATATCCTGTTTAATCCGTGCAACGCGACTAATAAACATAATATCTGAGGCACTCTCATGACGCGAAATACAAGACTGACTCTTTCTTCAGCGGTTGCACTTGTCATTGCAAGCGCATTACCTGCCACTCCAACCTTTGCACAAGACTCCGCGACACTCGAGGAAGTCATCGTTACAGCTCGAAAGCGCGAGGAGAACCTGCAGGAGATCCCCATAGCCATCACTGCAGTGTCTGCCGCCGACATACTTGAGGGTGACGTAACTGGGCTAGAGGACATTGCGGCGCTCGCCCCCGGTTTTTACTTTTTTAATCAGGGTGGCAGCCAGCCCGGGCGTTATAACACTCAGTTAAGGTTCAGAGGCCTCAATCAGGCGCAGTTCTCACCAAGCTTTGAGACAGGCGCGCTGTTTGTAGATGGGGTGTACGTTTTGAATGGCGGCACATCGCTGTCCTTAATGGACATTGAGCGGGTAGAGGTCATTAAAGGGCCTCAGGCGGCATACTTTGGTCGTAATACGTTTGGCGGTGCCGTCAATTTTATTACGCGCGACCCCAGCATGGATGAGTTTTCGGGTGAGCTTTCTGTGTCGGGCACCGACCGCAGTCGCTTTGATGTCTCAGGTATCGTAGAAGGGCCCATCATTCAGGACAAGCTCGCGGGCAGCCTGAGCTTCCGTATGTACGACAAAGAAGGACAATTCACCGCCTCGGATGGCGGCACTTTAGGCGACGAGGAAACGTGGGCTCTTAATGGAAAATTGGTGTGGCAACCGACCGATGCGCTGACCGTTAAACTGAGAGCCGCGTATACCGAGGATGACGACGGCCCACCCGCACAAGCTTATATTGCGGGCAGGAAAAATGACTCCTGCGGCGGAAAAACAATTCAAGTGAAAGCTGGCGGTACTGCTAATCCCTATAATTTTATATGCGGACAAGTTCCAGGGGTCGGGCAGGCATTACCGGTTACTGGGAGTAAAATAATTGACGGCAATACCAAGCTGCCGACAAATCTTCTCAACCTGTTCGGTTTTGGTCCGTTAGATATCCAAGACGCTTATGCTAATCAGGACCTTCCGTCTGGGGTCCCTTCCATGGGTAGGTTAGGCCTGCTCCGAGAAACACTCCGACTGAGTGCGCACATAACATACGAAATCAACGATTACTCTATTGATTTCGTCGCGGGGCATAACGATCAAAAAGCGAACTTTGTGCGAGATTTTGATCTGAGCGGGTTCTCCAATGGTTACTCATCGGACCCGCAGAGTTTGGATGATACAAGCTTCGAGCTGCGACTCACGTCGCCACAAGATGGCCGATTTAGATGGTCAGTGGGCGTCAACCATTACGAGCAAGAATTTACTTCTTCGCTGGCGGGCGGCAACTTCTTTTTTGGATGCTTCGGCGCACAGGGTGGCAATACTGAATCGCCTTGCCTCAATGTGGGTGGTCTCACAGTTGGACTCGGCCCATTTGCCAACTCTTGGGCACAGTCGGACGAAACAGAAGTACTCGGCTTTTTCGGGTCAGTGGACTTCGACATTACCGACAGGCTGACAGTGACACTTGAAGGACGTCAGCAAAATGACTCGCTCACAAAGGGAGGCGTTATTTCTGAAGACGGCTTGCAAGACGGATCCACTGAACTGGAGTTTAAAGAATTCCTGCCGCGAGCGATCCTTCGATATCAGCCGTTTGATAGCACCATGCTGTATGCGAGCTATGCCGAGGGTATTGTTCCAGGTGACATCAACATAGAACTGGTGAATGCCGATGCGCAGGAACTCGCACAGTACGTGGAAGCCTTTCCTAGCTTGGGCGTTGCACTCCCTCCAGAAGAAATTGAAAGTATTGAACTCGGTTGGAAGCAAACCTTTGCAGATGGCTCAGCCTACTTCAATGCTGCGGTTTATTTTTCGGAATGGACCGGCATTAAAGGCCGATCAAGTGTAGCCGTTAATGAAACCTGTACTTCAGCAGATGTTGCCTCTTCAGCACCAGGCTGTTCATACAACGGTGTAATAGCGGACCAAACGACTAAACAGCTCGAAGATGCCAACGGAGACCCCACCGGTCCTCTAAAAAATGCGAGAAACGTTCTTCTAGATGGTGACGCTGATCTCTGGGGCTATGAAATAGAGATTGGCGGCCAGATTACTGACAATTGGACGGTCGACTTCAACTTGGCTTACGTCGATACGGAATACACCCGTTATTTTTATAACTTTGGTGAAGCGCGGCTTGGGTATTCGGACATGCGCGGTAATTCCGTTCCGCGGGTGCCTGAGTACACCGCTTTCGGAACAACAACCTACAGCTGGAGCATCAACGAAAACATGGGCGCGTTTGTTCGCTTAGACGCTAACTATTTCGGCAAAACCTATACGGAGGAGCGCAACCTGAATTGGATGGATTCTTACACCATCTTTAATCTACGAGGCGGCATAGAAACCGAAGCCTACAGATTAGAGCTGTTCGTAACCAATCTGACTGACGAAGACGCCTGGGCAAGTGGCGCTCGCTTCTCGGATACCGCTTTTCCCACCGACTTTGGCAACTTCTTTGTTGAACAAGGGGTAAACGTGTCTCCCAACGATAAGCGCGAAGTTGGCGTGAGAGTGCAGCTGAGATTCTAAGCGGAGACTGCAAATAATTTTTTAGCGTTGTGGCTTGTGGGCCGGGGCAACCCGGCCTTTTTTATGGCCGCCAGAAAAGCGGCAATGGCTCACTGGTAATGCCGACGCTTTGACATCTTTCCCACTCCGGCATTAAAGGTGTTGGTCGGATCGAGCCCCCGGTAAAAGGCGGCGTGATCATGCTCGGCGCAGTAGAGATGCCCCACATTATGTTCCGCGGGGTATTTAGCGCCAATATCGTCGAGCAACGCCATCATACGGCGCTTCACGTCCTCAGGGTCCACACCCGCCTTCACGACGAAATCCCAGTGAAAAACGTGGCACATAAAATGTCCTAAACGAAACGGTGCTTCCAATTGATCGAGCAGATCGTCTGGTAAAAACGAATACCATTGAGAATAGTTGCGCGGCAAGGCCACATCGAAGGTGACGAGACCACCGGTTTCTTTGGAGTGGATCAAGCTGTATCGCGCGGGGGCCCCACCTGCGACAAATCGATGCAATAAGGCTGCCTCACCTTCCTTAGGCGAGCATTCAAAAAAGCTGCTGGCATCGCCTTCGCGGGTCACCGATTGCAGTACCTCACGAATCTCTGGAATGGCCGCATCGGCCCCCACCACGACCAAATGATGCTCATAGGTCTCGCGGTAAGCACGCATTCGCTTGGGGAGGTGATCGGGCCATAGCTTTGCAAGCCAATGCATTAAACGATCTGCAGGTAGATCCGGTAAGCCCGGCACGCGCTCTAAGAACCGATCCACCGCGGCCTTCACGCTATACAGTTTGGGTAGAAAATCAGTGCCGAGGTATTTCAGAATCAGGAACATATCCTTGCAATAATGATCAGCGCCATCGAACCAACCCCGATGCATATACTCACCCATTTCGGGGAGTTCTTGGCACTCAGAAAGGAGCCGCGTGCGAATCACATTAAGTTGTTCGGGGTCGTTAGTGCCGACATAAAAAACTTGCTCAGACTGCGGCTTGGCAAAGGTATCTACCCTGACCGCAAACACCGCGAGTTTACCGGCGCTGCCGCTGGCTTCGTGGAGTCGACGCTGATCGGCGTTAAAACGTGATGGCGTATCTGCCTCAACATCGCGCACGCGCTGATGGTACTCGGGGTCAGAGGCGAGACCGCCGGATAGCGTCGCCGAGCTGGCATCGAAACGTTGCGCATCCAAGTTGCCCAGTATCTCTTCTGGCGTGGTGCCCAACTCGATGCCCAAATGATTCACGAGTTCTAGTTCACCTTGCGCCGTGAGCTGCGCAAACACCGATAGCTCTGTATAGGCAGGCCCCCGCTTAACGAGACTGCCTCCTGAATTGTTACAAATGCCGCCCACAACCGACGCACCAATACAGGAAGATCCAATCACCGAATGGGGATTTCTGCCGTACTCATTGAGCATCTCTTCGAGCCGAAACAGTGTGCCTCCGGCAAATACGAGGGCCTGTTGTGCGTCACACAATGGCATACAGGTATCGAGCTTCAACGTACTGATGATCACCACGTCACGATCGTAGTCATTACCATCAGGAGTCGAACCACCGGTGATACCGGTGTTAGCCGCCTGGCAAATAATCACGCAGTCTGCTGCCACACAGGCTTTGAGCACGTGCCAGAATCCCACCAGAGAGGTGGGCTCAAAGACGGCAATGGCAGAGCCTGTGCCAAATCGCATGCCGGTCGTGAACCGACGGATCGTCTGCGCATCAATAATGATCCGCGTCTCCACTTGCGCCGCCGCTAAATCTTTTATCCAGCTTTCAGTCATTAACTTTCCGTTGAATGTGTTGGTTTACTGAGATGCCTAAATTCCTGGACGGGAGACTTACTAAGCTCCGGATGCGCGCTATAGAACATGGACCACCGAGTGCTGCCGGCTATCTGCTGACAGCATCCAGCACGGCTTTTCAGCACTATCGCGATGCTAGCGGATACTTACTCCTGCAAACCCCAGACAATCCCTCGACGCAGCAGGTCATAAAATACTGGCAACTCCCAACTGCCTCGCTCAATTTCAGGATATTCTTCGACCAGAGGTTGCATGTCGTAGGTTGAGCGACAGTGCCCAAGCGTTAAATACAACACTGTACCTGCACCATAAGGACGAATATAAAACACTCCGTGCTTTTGCTCCTCCTCCCAGTTACTGTCCTGAAAAGCCTCAACGATGCCGGTAAACTCAGTGTGCAACAGCATCTCATTTTCACCGTGGTACTCCGAGAGATACAACTCATCGGTCGTTTCAAACGGCTCTATCCCCTGAACAAGAGGATGATCTGGCGCCGTTACTTCCACTCGATAAGGTTCAATGGGCGGGTGCGCTAAAAACTGACTACCGAGCACCTCCATAAAATCAGGGTGATCACGCGGCGCACGCAGCAAGGGCGGATCATGGCTCAGCCACTCCAACACCGAGTTCGTTGCGTGTAGCGCAAACCACTTACCTCCTTGGTCTATGTAAGACTTTAATCGTGCTTGGCCGGCCGGATCAGGCATCTCGTCACAGGTGTAGGTGATCAACAAATCAGCTTCGCACATAGCCTCGACGTTACTGTAGTCATTGGCCACCTTTACCCGTGCCACGTCGTGCTCTGCTAAGAGCTTTAGCAACTCTAGACGAGCAAAATCAAAATCGTGGTATTTACCACCGCACACCAAATACACATCTTTTCGTTTGCCCGCCATAAGACTCCCTCTTATTGTGTCGCGGTGAGATCATTCGTTGATTACCGCTCATATGAAAACGCGCTAGTGCCCACAGTGCATCAGTATGACATCGCTGGCCGCTAGTCTTGCTGAGCAGCCGCCATGACCGATTCTTCAATCTCCGAGGGCAATGGGTTACGACGCAGCGTTAAGCCACCATTCACCTGCAGATTCTGACCTGTCATAAAGCATTCATCACTACCTAAAAAGACCGCGGCTGCCGCAATATCTTCGGACGTATTGAGCCTGCCGAGGGGATAATTTTTCAAGAAGGCCTCGGTGAGCCCCGGCGTCTCTAGGTGAGGGGCGGCCATTGGTGAGGCCGTGAGGCCTGGAGAGATGGAATTCACGCGAATCCCTTTAGCACCATATTCATCGGCAACGCCCCGCACCACATGATCTATGCCCGCCTTCGTGCCAATGTAGGCATGGTGATTGCCGACCAAGATGGTGGCCGTGGCGGAAGAGATTTGGATGATCGACGACGGATCCAGCATGACGCCTACTAGCACCTGCATGAACTGGTAAGGACCCTTAAACTGCAGATCCATCATCATATTAAGATCTTCTTCGCTGGTTTCCTCAAACTGCGTGAGCAGGCCAACACCGGTGGCATTGACGGCGATATCGATTTTGCCATGCGCATCCATAATGGATTGCACCGACGACTTGATGTCTTCCATCTTGGTGATATCGCAATTGACTGCCATACCACCGATCTCGTTGGCTAAACGCGCGAGTTCGTCTGGATGTCGCCCGCCAACAGCTACAATGGCACCCTCTGCCGCAAAACGTTGCGCTATCACCTGCCCCATATTGCCCTGCCCTGCTGCGCCGAGCACGTAGGCCACCTTGCCTGCTAATCTACCCATGACTGATCCCCGTTTATTGTTCAAATTTAGACAGCCGATAGTACTAAAGATCGCACTGTGAGCGATAACCTTCTGGTCATTAAAGCACTTCTTAAATTTGAAGAACACTCAAAATATTGGCTGTACTGGCGCGACTCGGCAAGCCGAGCTACATTACCGCGATGAAGGTAAGGCCCATTTTGTACTCTTTTCGACGCTGCCCTTACGCCATTCGCAGTCGTATGGCGCTCGCAGCGGCCAATAGTGTGGTCGAGCTCAGAGAAGTGCTGCTCAAAGACAAACCCGCTGACCTAACCACGGTATCAGCCAAGGCCACGGTACCGGTGCTGGTGCTCCCAGACGGACAAATACTGGAAGAGAGCCTCGATATTATCGATTGGGCGCTTGAACAAAGCGATCCGCTTAACTGGGCCAGAGGGGATGTGGGCGCCACAGATTGGATCCAGCGCTGCGATGGCGAATTAAAAACGTGGCTCGATCGTTACAAATATGCGGACCGGTTTCCCGAAGCCTCGGCGCAGCAATATCGGCAACAAGTGGAACATCACCTGCAGCACATGGAAAACACCTTTAACACGCACCGCTGGCTGGGAGGCACTGGCGCGAGCGTCGCAGACATCGCGGTGTTTCCTTTTGTGAGGCAATTTGCGGCGGTGGAGCCCCAGTGGTGGGCACAAGCACCCTACCCCAAGATCCGTGCTTGGCTCGCGTTCTGGCTGGAGAGTGCGCTTTTTGCCTCGGTCATGAAAAAATATCCGCGCTGGGAACCAGAGCAGCCCATCACGCTGTTTCCCCCCGCACCAAGCGTCTCTGACTAAGATGCTAAGCTCTCGCTACAACGCTTTATAAAAAGAAACTGGAGACCCCGTCATGACCGCCGTCACGCGCATCGCACTGCTCTTCTTTTTAGCGCTACTCCTATCGTGTGGGGATAACGCATCACGATCTGTCGATATCGCCATTGAGCACGTTACACTCATCGACGCGATCAACCCCATTCGAGAGAACCAAACAGTCCTCATCGACGACGGGCGGATTGTTGCCATTGTTAGTAGCGACACACAAGAGCGTGTCAGCGCGCAAACCACCGTCGATGGCAGCGGTCAGACCCTCATCCCAGGCCTGTGGGATTTTCATGTGCACTTTACCTTTGATAAACGGTTTACCGACGCGATGGCTGGCTTGTTCCTCTACCACGGGGTGACGAACGTGCGCGACACGGGCGGTCTATTGAAAGATATTCTGCCGGTTGTCGACACCCTACGTAGCGTAGGCGATAACGCCCCCAGCATCTGGTACTCGGGCCCGCTGCTCGATGGCGCCGATGTCGTCTACGACGGCGTCAACTTCCCGGGGCTGGGCATTGCCAACCCGACGCCGGAGGCCGCGCGCGCGAATATCGCCGAGATCCATGCCGCCGGGGCGAGTTTTTTGAAGATCTACGAAATGGTATCTCCCGAAGTGTTTGCCGCAATCGTCGATGAGGCACGCATTAGGAACTTACCTATTGATGGCCACGTGCCGCTCTCGATGCGCGCGCGTAACGTGGCCCCGTATGTCCAATCGCTGGAACACCTGCGCAACTACGAAATGGACTGCGTCAGCGACCCGGAGGCCTGGCTTGCTGCCCGGCAACTGCAACTCACGAATACCGCAAACGAACCGGGTAATGTGTTGCGCACCCGACTGCATGAACTGCAGCGCTTAACCGCCATCAGCAGCGAAGATCCGGAGGTTTGTGCTGGGTTGACCAAGGCGCTCATAGCCACCACCACCGTACCCACACTGCGCATGAACTCGATGGATTTACATGTGCCCTTTATGCGAGAGGACTTTGATCGGGCAATGCAGTTGATACCGCCCAGCGTGCAACAAGAATGGGGAGCGGCTCGCACTGAACTGCTGGCCTCAGAGGAGCCTGTCGATACCACTTTTGCCGAGTGGAGCCTGCGCCGCACAGGAGAACTCCATGCAGCCGGGGTACCGATTGCCGCGGGCACCGACACGCCGATCGGCTGGAGTATTCCCGGCTATAGCTTGCACACAGAGCTCGAGCAGTATGTTGAGGTGGGTATGACACCCCTAGAAGCACTATATTCAGCAACCATCACTCCCGCCGAATACTTTGGCCTCGAAGACGAGATGGGACAATTAAAAGTGGGATTCATCGCTGATGCAGTGTTGCTGACAGGCAACCCACTCGAGCACATCATCAACACCCGCAGCGTTCAGGCAGTTATTAACCGTGGCGCACTGCTCACGCGCGAGCAGCTCGATAGCTTGGTCACCGAACGCTAGATTGGCCGCTACCGCTAGTGCTTGAGGGAGCACCTTGAATGGGCTATTCTCGCCTCGCCTTTAGGACCATAGCTCAGTTGGTTAGAGCGCTACCTTGACATGGTAGAGGTCGGCGGTTCGAATCCGCCTGGTCCTACCAAATGACAAACCTTCGCCATCGGCGGGGGTTTTTCGTTTGGGGGGTTAGGTTTGGATGAGGGCCGCTGTTCGACAAACCCGACTACCGGGGCATTTGGCACCGAGTGCCGCAGGCGTGTAGCCCGCAGGGACAAAAAAGGCTGAAGCCTGTTTTGGGTAATCCGCCTGGTCCTACGAAAAGTTTTAAATCGCTTTTTATACAACTTCTTATTTTTCGAAACCGCCCGCTACGTTGGTTCTAACAGGGTAATCCGCTGGTCCTACCCAATTTTCGATTCTCTATTTTTGGCAATTGTCAAAACGCTTTTGGGCATCTTGATCTAGCCCTCTGTTATGCTCTGAAAAACGCACGATGCGACACCGTGCAGTGAGGACGTTCATCATGACCGCTCAAAAAATCGGGTTCTTTGGGCTGATGAAGCCCTTCGACTCAGCCGCGTCATCATTTGAGAAACTAGCTGGCGGCGGCTTTAGGGCCAGCATTAAACACGAGCTCATGCGCGGCGTCACAATCGACCACTTGATCTGGTGGTTCCACAACATTGATCAGACCACCACATTCAACGGACGCGACTTTGACGGCGCAGAAATCGACGTATACAAGCTCTGGCACCCCCACGACCACATCAAAGTCAAATGGAAGCAAAAAATCACGGATGATGCAGGGCACATTCAACCGGGGTCTGTTATCAGCATTCACGAGACTTTCGGCGGTTTCGTCATCAATGAAAGCAGTCTTATTACGCAGTTTGATCGACACGGCTTCCACTTTCAGATGGGCATCTTTGGGCTCAAGGTTGGGCATCTGCTCCATTTTTATCGAGAAATCGACGACGGCGTGCTGTATGAAACAGAAATGGAAATCAAATGCCGCGCCCCGCTCATCGGCAAATTGCTGACCTGGCTCGCCTGCCGATTCTTCGCCACCGAGCCGAAGATTCGCGCCTGGATACGTCACAATATCGAGGAATGCGGCGAGAGCGAGCAATTCATTCCGCAGCTCTGGGAGCATCACCACACTGTTGACCGTTGATAACGCATGCCTCCAACAGATCAACCGATATGAACAGCCGACAGGAACAGCCGACAGGAACAGCCGACAGGAACAACAGCGCAGTAAACTGCATCAGGCCTGTCATATGACAGGCCTGATGCAGTTTACTGAAGACTTGCAGTGTTATTTGGAATGTGTAAAACATACACCTGCGATTTTTTTACAAACGAGACCATTATTTTGAAGTCACATTTTTCAGTCATCTGGGAATCGGTCGCCGATGCCGTACCCGAACACATTGCACTGATTCAAGGCGCACGCCAGATAACGTGGCGAGACTATGAGCATCGTGCTGCGCAACTGGCACAGGCGCTGCTCGACGTGGGTTTACGCAAAGATTCAAAGGTCGGCATGTATCTCTACAACTCTCCAGAGTATGCCGAGACTAATTTTGCTGCGCTGAAAATCGGCGGCGTGCCGATCAACGTCAACTATCGCTACCTCGATGAGGAACTCTATTATTTATTAGACAATGCCGACGCCGAAGCCTTGGTATTTCATAGCTCGTTGGGGGATCGAGTGGCTCGAATCTGCGATCGATTACCTCAGCTTAAGGTCCTGATTTCTGTTGACGATGGTCCAACTGAAAGCGGCACAGACGGACCTTCGACAGCCATACCCTATGACACAGTGCTATCAGAGGCATCTGGCGCTGCACGGACGAATCCCATAGGCGACGAAATTTATATGCTCTACACCGGTGGTACGACCGGTATGCCGAAGGGCGTCATGTACCCGGTGACGGACTTTACCGAATTTTTCATGCGTGGCATGCCACCCATGATTGGTCTGGATCCTTTTGAGACCGCTGATGCATTTGCTCCGATGGCGCGCCAGATGGTGGACGCTAAGCAGGCCGTCGTGGCCATGTCGGGGCCGCCGCTGATGCATGGCACCGGCTGTTGGTTGGGCTTGATGTTTCCGCACATGCTGGGTGGCACATCAGTGTTATTGGAGAACCGTGGATTCAAGCCCGAAGAGGTTTGGGACGCGGTTGATCGTAACCAAATCGCCCAAATAGTGATTGTTGGCGACGCCTTTGCCAAACCGCTGCTGCGAGCGTTAGAAGCAGAACCAGACCGCTGGAACACGTCCAGCCTGCGTCTGATGACCTCATCGGGTGCTATGTTCACAACGCCTGTGAAACGCGGCCTCATAGAGCACATCCCTGAGCTCGCGATTGCCGATGTACTCGGTTCAACAGAGGGCGGGATGGGCCAGTCGATCATGACTAAAGATACGCCCGCGAGCGAGACAGCAAAATTCAAACTGCTACCGGTAGCAAAAGTCCTGTTACCCGATTGCAGTCGCGAGGTGGTGCCGGGTTCTGGTGAGGTGGGCGTGGTCGTGCAAGGCGGGATGGTGCCCCTAGGGTATTACAAAGACCCAGACAAATCAGCGCGCACCTTTAAGGAGATAGATGGCAAGCGCTATGCGTTTCCGGGCGATATGGCAACGGTCGATGCCGACGGTGGTATCAATCTATTGGGTCGAGGCTCAAACTGTATCAATACCGGCGGCGAAAAAGTGTTTCCAGAAGAAGTTGAGGAAGCACTGAAGCTGCATGATGCGGTGGAGGATGCACTCGTCTTTGGGCTAGACGACGATCGATTTGGTAGCCGCGTGGCGGGCATTGCCTCACTCGAAAAAACCGGCGCTGTTAGTGCTGACGACGTCTTAGCCGCCACGCGCAGCCTGCTGGCCAGTTATAAGGTACCCAAAGAGCTCCTCATCGTGCCCTCCGTGCCCAGAGCGCCCAACGGCAAGGCCGATTACAAAGCCGCAAAACAACTGCTGATGGACACTAAAAATACGCCGTAGCGGCGACTTACCCTAATCAGAAAAGAGGCATGCTGCACCTTTTACCGCTAGGGCAGCACCTTTTTCAAGCTAGGAGGCTAGAAGACCCGCGATCAGAAATAAAATAGCCGCAGCCACAGCCCCCATGAATACATAGGGTAACTGCGTGATGGCATGATCATAGGTCTTACAGCCAGCCCCCTGTGCACTCAGGATGGTGGAGTCAGAGTAAAAAGTTGGCGGCGCAAAGTCGCCCACCTGCACCACAGTTGGGGCGGAGTGTTCAGCCTGCGGTGCGCAAAAGGCGTTAAGGCTCTAGCGTGGGATGAATCTATGCACCGGAATGACGCGCAGACCCACTCAAGGACAGCGTTTTTATTGTCTCGACAAGCTTGGGCACGTCATTGAACTCTTCAATCAGTGATGCCAGCTGCACCGTACGCTCTTTGTAATGCAAAATAGCCGGCAACACGGGAACACCGGCTGCCGCCGCAATCCTCGCAAAGCCCTGTTTGAACTGCCCTGAAGCACCTCGCGTGCCTTGTGGCGTCACGCCCAGCACTAAGCGAGAGCGCCGACTAAATTCGGCACTCATTTGCTCGACCAGTCCCTGGGCACTGCGACGGTCAACAGGTATACCACCCAAGCCTCGGAGGATGGGCCCTAAAGGAAACCAAAACAGAGTGTGCTTCATCATAAAACTAGACTTCAAGCCCAGCGACCACAGCACCGCGATCGTCAGAATAAAATCCATGTTGGAGCTGTGGGGCATCAAGGCAACGACAAACTTGGGCCGATCGGGAAACTCACCGCTGATGCGCCAACCCATGGTCCTGAGCGTCAATCGGCCAATCACCCGGGTAAATGGGTTATAACCCTGTGGCAACTGACTGCCTAGTTTCTGCCACTGCATGCTTCATAGGCTCCGATAGGTTTCATCACTTGCATTGCGCACGCTTTGCCTGATCGCGCAGCACAATCGTCGCTTGCCGAAAATGTCACGAACCACGCCGCAGTCATTCAGCGCTCTGTCACTCCGCGATGAACTGCCGCTAATAGGTACTATAGCAGGGCTGAGCTCGGCATACGCAAGCGAGCACGCTGGCAACATTCTACGTGCGCCATGAGCGATACCCGCACCCGCCATCGATGGGCACATACCAAGCTAAAAGGTGACGGGCAGATATGGGTCGGGTCTGGCGCGTCACCGAGGCACTCCAGCAGGGCACCGTGGAAATCAACGAGGGCATCAGATCTCATGAAATGACGCCTTTTGGCGGCATAAAGGAGTCTGGCCAAGATAAAGAGGGCGCTAAGTATGGGTTGGATAACTATGTCGAGATCAAGGACATGTGCATGGGTAGTATCGACAGCTAATGCAGACATTGGTTTTAGAGTGCTGGCACGTGCAATCGGCAACACCATATTGAAACCACGCGGCGCAAAACCGATAGCGGCATTTTGGCGACGCAGGTGATACGTTAGAGAAACACTTCCTTTGGAGTATTGAGCCTTGCGACCCATTATCGTCATTTTTCTCAGCACCTTTTGGGCTGTCACAATGCCTCAGGCGTCGGAAGACAAGGCGCAAGGGGATATCCGTGCGATTGAGACCGATGTTGGTCGTTTCTACAGCTCAGCAGCGACCGAGAAAAGCAACTTTCCTTTTTCTGACATGGTATCGACCAAAGGGCACCTCATTTTCCTCTCCGGCTTAGTGGGAACCGACGCTAATGGCAACTTGGTATCGGGTGGGCTGGCGCCAGAGACCCATGCCATATTTGAACAAATGCAGACGTATCTCGCGCACCTAGCGTTAGATCTCACGGATATTGTGAAGTGCCTGGTGATGATTGATGACATTGAAAAATGGGCTGAATTTAATGGGATTTATACGAGCTATTTTGCGCCGCCCTATCCGGCTAGAAGCGCGATGGGAGCGGACGGACTGGCGCTGGGCGCGGCACTGGAATTGGAATGTATTGCTGTTCAACGCCAGTAAGCCAGAGCCTATCCATTTACCGGCACGGCCCTAGACTTCATAGTGTGGCCGGATGCAGCGGGATGCCAAGCCCTTCAAACCACTTATTGAATACGAGGTCATCACATTGGGATCAAAATTAAAGAATTGCTACTGGGCGGTCATTGTCTTGGTTGCCGTGGCAGTGCTTCCACACCCACCATCGCAGGCTTCACCCGTATCGACTGACTTAATCGTGATTGAAAAGTTGGCGCAGTTGGCACTGGATTGCGTGCATCAGGAGTACCCCAATCATCTCTCTCATACGCTGCAATCCGATGCTGACGTTCGACCACCTCGCGAATTAACACCGGCCTTTTATGGTTGCTACGACTGGCATAGTTCCGTTCACGGTCATTGGTTACTCGCGAGATTGGCGCGACTGTATCCACATCGCGATTTTGCAGTCAAAGCACATGCCGCGTTGGCACACAGTTTGTCGAAAGAAAATTTATTAGCAGAGAGTGCGTATATAGAAGGGAAAGGCAGGCGCTCCTTTGAGCGGCCTTATGGCATTGCCTGGCTGTTGCAGCTGGCCGCAGAACTAGACGCGTCGACTGCACCTGAAGCCAAGCAATGGCGGGACAATATACGGCCACTGGAAGCGGCATTGGTCGCACGCTTGACTTCTTGGCTCCCAAATTTAACGTATCCTGTCCGCAGCGGAACACACTCTCAAACCGCTTTTGCACTGGGTCTCACCTTGGATTGGGCAAGATCGACAAACGACGTCGCGGTGGAGGCGTTCCTCACAGAGCGGATCGAGATCCTCTATCAGACCGATGTCGATTGCCCAATCGGTTATGAACCATCGGGAGCCGACTTTTTATCGCCTTGTCTTGCCGAGGCGGACTTAATGCGCAGAGTGCTTGCGCCGGCCGCTTTCGCGACCTGGCTGGATGATTTCTTGACGATCCCCAATGACGCTGAGTGGCTGAGGCCTGCAGTAGTGAGTGACCGATCAGATCCACATCTCGTCCACTTAGACGGGCTCAATTTAAGCCGAGCATGGATGCTCGAGGGCATTGCAAGCGGACTGCCAGAAACGGACAGCAGAATTGCGGTCATTCAAAACACCGCGCTGCTGCATCGACTCGCCGGATTAGGCAGCGTTAACGCCGATTACTACGAAGGCGGTCATTGGCTCGGGAGCTTCGCGACCTATTTAGTGACGCAAAGAGGGCTCGCAGAGTGATGCCGCAGCAGTGTTGTAACACCACACTCCATGACAACAGCAAATGGCAACGTCGATTGGCGATGGCAAACGGTGAAAACAGTTCGCAGCGGCTCGCCTACGAATAGGTCACCACCACCGATTTTTGGCAGTACACTATTACGATGACCTACCCCGACTATGACTCGCTCTATGACCGCGCATGCACTCGCAAGGGTGGTGAAGCCGCCCTTGAAGGACTGTTGCCGCAGGTTGCTAGTCAGCGGCATCTCGAACAACTGGGATCAGATCGCTACCTCGCTGAATTCACTAGAAAGATCTTCCAGTCGGGTTTTGTCTGGCGTGTGGTCGATAAAAAATGGGGCGACTTCGAGAATGTATTCTGGCAATTTGATGTCGAGCGTTTGCTGATGATGCCCGACGAAATGCTGGAGCGTAAGGCACAAGACCCCGCCATTATCCGTAACTTCAACAAGATAAAAACCATCCGTGAAAACGCGATGATGATTGCTGACACTGAGCGTCGCGAAGATCGATCTTTCGGTGAATTTATCAGCCAATGGCCCGCGCGCGATGTGGTGGGTCTATGGCGTTATCTCAAAAAAAACGGCAGTCGACTCGGTGGTAATACGGGGCCCTACGCATTGCGCACCTTAGGGGTAGACACCTTCTTGCTCACACAGGATGTAGAGGGCTTCTTGCGCAACCATGACATCATCGATTCAGGCATCACCAGCCAGCGAGCATTGCGGTCAGCGCAAGATTTTTTTAATGGCCTGCGTGAGCAAAGCGGCAGAAATTTATCCGCACTGAGTCGCATTGTGTCATTTTGTTTTGGTCAAAATCGCGTGCTATGAACCACTTTAGGCACGCTCGACACGACCCCGCTAGCAATAACCCCAATCTACTGCGACCCAAATCAAAAGCAGCGTAATCGACAGCCACGCTGTCTTAAAACCGTTAGTGTCGCCAGAGCGCGAGCATGCTTTAAATGATTGGGACCGCGAAACTGAGCGCGTCAGTTGATGAATCGACCTACCGCCGACTTCTGACTGGCGATGATTTTGTCCTGACTGTCGTCTCGCGTTCGCCACCACTGCTGAGGCCTAACACCGCCTATCACTCACGACCAAAGACATAACTCACGCAGTACTGCGGTTGCATAGGCACCGCGAGTGAGGGAGAAGTTCAACGTCACTGTCGGTTTTCCCAGCGCTGCCTCTTCTACTTGCATCGCGAGATCCTGCACCCTCAAGCGCAAACTGCGATTGCCGGGTTGCACTCGCGCTCTCGCGAGTGCCGCAGCCCACTGCAGCGGCTCGCATTCTGAACCGTCTCCGATCAAGGTCGCTGAAGGATGAATGTCCATCGCCTCGCAGCGAGCCTGCAATACCCCGTCAATATCGGAGAAATCAAAGACACTGCCGGAACCCTCAAGATTCGCTTTATCGCCAAGCATGAGTGTATTCCAAGTGGATTGCGCAACACGATCTGAAAGCAGCGCGTTGAAATGATAGGACCGCATCGTCGAAATCGCCATGCTGCGCTTCTCTCTCGGCAACCGTTTGCCATTGGCCCAATCGTCAGCGAGTCGCACGTTGCCGCCGTTTCGGCCAAAACGCTGCTCACCGTAATAGTTAGGTACGCCTTGTGCCGACAGCCGGCCGACGCGGTGGGTGATTGCGTCGCGATCCAGCGGTTCTGAGCAACGTAAGACGATGGCAAAGGTGTTAGATCGATGTGCGCCGCGGCGGAGTTTCCTGAGGTGTCGCTCACAGCGGGCAATACGGACTCCCGCCACTTCGAGCAAAGACCAATCCGGGGTATTCCATCGCGGAACACTAAACCACTGTCGCGTCACTGCGTGTCGATCCTTGAGGCCCGCAAAGCCCACATCCTTGAGCGGAACACTGGCGAACTGCGCTAATTGCTTAGCCACCCATTGAGAGTTAGCGCCGGTCTTCTCGATAAAAAGGTAATCGTGTTCGCCATCACCACTGAATTCCCACCCCAGCTCCTCCGTGACTTGAAAATCCTCAGGATATCGCCGGATCTGCGCAATGAATAAGGGTGCGCCATGCGCGCGCTGCCAATCAGGTAAGGGATTAGGTGCCATTTAGTCGCACCTTAGATGTGTCGCGCGTCAGCTTTACGGATATCGATCGAATACCACAGCGGCAAAAACAGCGTAGAGGCGATCAACCGTTTATTTGGCGATTTCATCGAAGTAGGCTCTCCGCTTTGGAGGATGGCTGACCTGTGTAGAATTCGTTTTACTCGCTGCACAGTAATGCCGCACCAAGCAGCCCCGGATGTGGGTGTTTAACGATAAAAGTAGCAATGTCGCGGTTAAACGCTGTAAACCGACCCTTCGCTAAAAAACGCGCTCGAAAGTCACTTTGGTGGAGCAAATCAAGATAATCAGGTGCAATACCACCTGCAATAAAAACGCCCCCTCTAGCGCCTACTGTCAGCGCCAAATCACCCGCCACCGAGCCCAATATCGAACAAAAGCGGCTCATACTCTCCATCGCCAAACGGTCGCCCGCACGCGCGGCGTCTCCCACCGCCTCTGGCGACGCATACTTGCTCGGCAACTGGTGTATCTCACCCAGAGCGCGATACAAATTCATAATGCCAGGCCCAGACAATATTCGTTCAACCGATACGCGCCCAAACGCCGCCTTCAATTGACGCAACACTTTCATCTCAATATCAGTGGTGGGTGCGAAATCCACATGGCCCCCTTCTCCCGGTAATACCATGGCTTTACCCGCGTCATCGATGACGACAGTCGCCACACCGCATCCGGTACCCGGCCCAATCGTCACCATCGACTGACCCAATTGCGATGAACCATCGCCAATCTGTTCAAGATCGAGCGCACTGAGTGCGGGCAATGACCTCGCCACCGCAGCAAAATCATTCACAATCTGAATATCGCGACAGCCCGTTTGCGCTGCCACTTGTGACCGAGTGAAGCACCACGGGTTATTCGTAAAGCGGATCTCTGGCTGATGAGGATTAGCAGCTACTGCCAGACAGACTTTGGTTACGTGAGTGTCAGCCTGAGACCCTTCACGCCAGTCGATAAGCAATTGCGCCAGTAGGGTTTCGAAAGATGAGAAACGCGCCACATCATAAGTCGCAATGGGCTGCAGTTTGGCAGTGTCTGCTTCCGTGTAAGCAAACCGAGCGTGGGTGCCGCCAATATCCGCCAATAGCCAGACTGATCGCGCGGATTGCGATGGGTGAGTGGTCATAGCGAGAAATGAATAGGCAGGCGGAGTGCCGTTAAGCGCTCGCCATCATATATTGGCGCTAAATATAGGGGCACTAAGTGGGGTGGCACTAAGTGGGGTGGCACTAAGTGAGGTGGCACTAAGTGAGGTGGCACTAAGTATATTGGCACTAAGTCTTCCGACGTTGCCAACGCCCGCGGAATAGCAGAACCCTCACCTGTCTGAACATACCCGCGCGCTTTAGCACTGACCGCTCCCCGCGGTAACAGATCGCCATAAAGACTGAGTTCATTTACCGTGTATTGCATTCGCTCATCGGCCCTGCGGAACAAACCGTCACCCTGTTGATGTTCACTCTACAACGGATAATAAAACCCGCTCTATCGCCTCTTCAGCGTGTAAAAACAGACCGTCTGGCAGGATATTCCACCCTGTCAGCACAATCACCATATCAAAGTCAGGCAAGATAATGGGGCGCTGTCCTCCGAATCCCTTTCCAAGGTAAGCGACATAGCTTTTGTCTTGATATTGATACCACTGCGACCACCATTTGAAACCATAGCCTGTGCGCAACTCATCGTTGATTTCAAATTCAGCCTGCAGCGATTCATTAATCCAGCTTTCCGCAATAATCGTTTTCTGATTCCAACGACCTTTATGCAAATACAAATAAGCAATTTTCGCGAGATCTCTCGTCGATAAGAACAAACCCTCTTGCGTATCCGCCAAGCCGAAAGGCGTTCGTTTCCATTCATACTCCGTAATACCCAACGGCTGAAAAAGATACTGGGCGGTATAGGCCTCAATATCGATGCCGGTCGCTTGTAAAAATATCTGACCCAAAACGAGGCTCGCGCCACTGTTGTAGTTAAAGCGTGTGCCAGGCGCTCTCGCCATTGGCTGATCGAGGGTAAATTGCACCCAGTCGAGAGATCGCGCCATGACGGTAAACGTATTTTTCGGATCCGTATAAGGGACATTCTCATCCCAACGCAAACCCTCAGACATCGTTAACAGGTGACGCAGTGTCATGGCCCGTTTCTGGTCGTCGACATGCTCGGTCTTATCGATGTCAAAAAAAGACAGTACCGGTGTGTCCAGATCAGGAAAATCGCCACGACTGATCGCTATACCGACCGCTGCGGAGACAATGGATTTAGTCACTGACTGCATGGAATGAAGCTGGGTATCCTTAAAATAAGGATGCCAAAACGCATTAAAATAATTGTAAGGCCCGCTGGGATTATTTACGACTAATGGACCCGACGTTTGTGCTGCCTCGCCGTAAATAGCGTGATAGTTATGCTCATAGTATTGTTCAAAGGCGATATGACCATCACGAATGATCAGCAAAGAGTCTATCCAGCCATAGCGCCCCGCCAGCACGTCTTGATGAATACTCAGTAGCGGTTCAGCTGAGAGGCCCAGCTCAGACGGCGCGGCTATTGGCCACTCATAGTTGGTAGTCGCGGTATCAGTATCGATGACGCCGACAGCGCCTGATGGTAACTGACTGCTATCGGAGCAACCTAATACGCCAATGAGTAAAGCGAGTGAGATTAAGCATCTCATTGTTTGGGTCTCCTTCTGCAACACTGCCTTAACGGATAACCACAAAACGCATCACCACCAAGTCATATAAAAAAACGCCAGCATGCAGCTCACAACAATGCCCGCAGCATTAAACCCAGCAGTGGTCACAAAGCTGATACCAGACGGCTCAATGTGGCCTGGTTGCGGCTGCGGCTTTGCCAAA
>JAOHHD010000024.1 GCA_028117185.1 Luminiphilus sp. | reverse complement strand
CAGCAACCCCAGCTAATAAAACATGGATGAAAAGCGCTTCTGCTGCTTGACCGGCCGTACTGCTAGCACACACCAAAACCGCCCGATCAGCGATAGCAATCACGACCGCTTTACCGGGTTGGACACCGCTGCATCCACTCACCCTGTTTGTCAGGCGGGACCAACAATAGACCTAAAAAATGAACATTTGATGGCGGTATCGTTACAGCATCTTAAATTGTTATGACAGGCATCTAGAGCGCTTGGATACGGTGCCGCCCTAATGATTTTTCTCTGCGGAATGACAGGGAAAACCTGTGCAAGATCGGGCTGCGGAACCTTGCGCTCACCATTAGCGCAGGGGTGTGTTAGCGGGACCAATTTGGCCGCAAAATGGTATGGCTCGGCCGCTCGACCACACGCGACTTCAGGCGCTGTTCGTGCCGGTTGCCGCCGGCGCGAGGCACACTCGCTCAACACCAAAGCACCCTTCCTTAAAGGGCGCTTTATTAGTTGCCCGAAGGCTTTCAGTCATCAAGCCAAGGCATAATCAGCTGATGAACATTGACGCTAACTTTTAAGCGTGATGCCAGCATAAAAAGACCACCCAGCTTGCGATGGATATACGCCACGTCTACCGGTGGAGCCTGCCAGAACTCGCGATAATCCTTGATATCCTCACCGCGCGCTACCAACTGACTCGGTAACGCGGTATTACCAAAATCATAAGCCGCGTCTGTCGCAAGCGGCTCCAGCACCATCTCGGCTAACTCGAGCAATGTCTCGTAGAACGGCGAACCGGCGGGACCGAGTTGATAGCCAATGCGCTCGGCCGCCGACACCATGCCAGCGCGATTTCCTTGCACCGTGGCCTTCAGCAAATCGCGATAGGCACCGGTAAAAACTGCCTTGAAGCGTCTCGAGGCGCCAAAATCCAGCAAGATGACCTGCCCAGTATCGGAGTCGTAGCGATAATTGGCAAAGTTGGGATCGGTTTGCACCAAGCGTAACTCAAACATCTCGACCAGCAATAATTCAAAGAGCAATGACCACACCCGATCACGCTCGTCTTGATCCTGCTGCGCCACATCCTCAATGGGCACACCCGGCACATAGGTCATGCCGAGCACCCGTGAAGCGCTCAAGGAGGGAATCACGCGCGGGAGTAAAAAACGGTCGTCATCGCCCAGTGCCCTGACAAATGCGTTGAGGTACCGAGCCTCCTGCTCATAGTCAGCCTCCTCGTGCAGCTGCGCCTTCACCTCGGCCAACATCGGCGTAATGTCCATATGCTTGGGCAGCAAACCAGAGACCCGCAGGAGGGTGGCGAGGTTATCCACATCGGAGTCGATACTGTCTCTTACCCCCGGGTATTGCACTTTCAGCACGGCAGCGCGGCCGTCTCGCGTGGTCAGACGATGCACCTGTCCAATAGAGGCAGCAGCAAACGGCTTTTGCTCAAAATGCTTTAGCTTTCTGGCATAGTCTGCGCCAAAGGCATCGCTTAGCACCTCGTCGAGCTGATTATCAGGCATGGTATAGGCCGCATCACGCAGCGTCGCCATGATGTCAGCCAGTTCCCGGGGCAGGAAATCTCCCGTATCCATGGAAAAGATTTGCCCCAGCTTCATGGCGGCACCGCGCATCTCAGCGAGCCGCTGGGTCAGCCTCGAGGCATTAGCGGGTGTTAACAGGAGATCGCGCGCTTTAGGACGCCGACCCGATGCCACCTGCTTGACGCCTTCGGCCAACATGCTGCCCGCTACCCCACTCGCAAGACGCGCAAACTTACCAAAGCGCCGCGCACGCCCTCTGGGTACCGCTTGGCTCTCACTGGTCATTGAGCGCGCCCGAATTTTGTTTGGCTGTGGACTGTTTAGCTGCGTAGGCCTCAAGAAATGGCGCCGCAATCTCATCACCGTTAAATTCGGCGTCCAGCACGGCAATAAAAGTGAATACACCCGTGAGTTTTCGCGCCACCATGGCAAAATCGCCACTGGGAATCGCAAACTGCCGACTGGTCATCGAGCGAGCCACATGACGCCCCGTTCGATTGATCAGTTCAGAATGGCCCCAGCAATACTCGCCGCGGCGATTGAGGTACTCAGCCGGCAATTCATCGGCTGCGCGCAGGGGCTCGAGTAATTTGATCACAAAGGTTTTAAAGGTTTCTTGCGCGTGACGCTCAGCATGGGGTGACAGACAACCGAGGCGTGTTAAGGCATCGAGTAACAGCGCATCATCGCCCTGCAAGCCCGCCACAATCGTGTCGCACAGCGCACTACGTAACGCATCATCCAGCGCCATAATTGAACCAAAATCTAGCAGCGTGAGCTGATCCCCCGTGTCACTGATCAAATAATTGCCAAAATTGGGATCGGTCTGCACCAGCCCGAGCTCAAACACCTCAATAAAAAATAGCTGCAGCATCAACCGGCCCAGCGCATTCCGCGTACTTTGGGATAGCGCTGCGACCGCTGCCGACCCAGCGCGATGACCCTTAACGTAGTCGAGTGTTAATACCTGCGCGCCGCAATACGCTTGCCAGAACTGCGGCACTGTGAGTGCCACCTGGGTTTCGGTTAGATGCGGATGATGGTCAAGGGCGCTTGCGAAAGCCAACGCCATAGCCTGTTCTCGCGGATAATCCAGTTCGGCGTGAAGTTGCTCATGGAGTATCGTGAGCCAACTATCGAAATCGCGGCTGGCGGGTATCCAGCGTGCCAAACGCAGCATGCGCACCACCGCATTAAAATCGTCATCAAGCACTGCAGCGAGTTCGGGGTATTGCGCCTTGAGCACCACTTCGTGACCAGTCGATTTGATGCGTGCTCGATGGACCTGCGCTAAAGACGCCGCCGCTAAGGCCTCAGTCTCGATGTCGAGGTCACCAAATTGCGCCCCTAATGCCGCGCGAAAATGGGGTTCCATTTCAGCCCAGGGCAGCGCCTCGTTCTCGGCTTCGAGTGCATGCAATGCGCGCGTGAGTGGCGCCGGTAAAAAATGTTCTCCCAGCAGCGCAAACAACTGCCCTATTTTGACGTAACTGCCCTTGAGCGTGCCCAGCTGCTGCGCAAAACGGCGGGCTTCTCGGTCGAGTCGGGCTTCATCGCCGGCCTCGTCACCGCGCAGACGCTTGAGGGCACCGTCGATGGCAAAGACGCCCCCGGCTCGCGCGCCCGCAAGCGACACCCTCAGGGCGCGATTCAGCGCACCGCGACGAATAGTCTTGTTTTTTGGCATGTCATTACTACGCGGCGTCATTCAGAGCAGACTACTGCGCAACGCAATGTCCCTGTGATAACCAGCGCCATCTAAACCGCTAGTCGTCTCGGGACGCAGCCAATCTACCGTTGGGGCATAGACCGAAGAAAGTAAACCAGGTCGGTCACTGGTGCAGCGATTGCTGCGCGCTGAACAAGGATTTGAGCCGGCCGTATAAGGGTTGGTAAAGCTGATCGTACATCGCGCGGTAAATCGGCACAGTGTCAGGGTTAGGGTACAGCCGAGTGGACTCACCGAGCATATTTGCCACCGCAGCATCGATCGAGGGGTACCACCCTATCGCCGCAGCACCAATCATGGCAGCACCACGACCGCTGGCCTCGCAGTCATCAAATCGCTCCACGGGCAAATTCATGACGTCGGCAATAATCTGCGTCACCGCATCGCTCTGCGCCCCGCCCCCAGACAGTCGAATACAAGTGATCGCGGTTTGCGTCCGCCGCTCAATCCGCTCTCGGCCCGATAGCAAGGCAAAAGCCAGACCCTCGATAAGAGACCGATAAACGTGGGCGCGGGTGTGAAAATCCTGAAAACCAATAATACTCCCTCGACCTTCGGGACCGGTCTCACCCAGTACTGGATTCCAAAAAGGCTGCAGCAGTAACCCGTCAGCGCCGGGTTCGGTTTGCTCAAGCAATTCGTCGAGCAATACCTCGGGCGCCAAACGCTCAGTAGCGGCGCGCTGCCTTTCCTCTGCGCCAAACTGCGCCAAAAACCAGCTCACCATCCAAAAGCCACGAAATACCTGCATCTCCGTATTAAATTGCCCCGGTATCGCTGCCGGGTAGGCGGGCATAAACGGCACCACCTCCACATATTGCGCCCGCAAGGTATTGATCGTCGCGATGGTGCCGCAGGACACACTGGCTATCTCGTCGGCCAGCACACCCACGCCTAACACTTCGCAGGCCTTATCAGCGGCACCGGCAATCACCGGCAAACCTTCTGGTAAGCCTGTGGTCCGTGCGGCCTCAGCGGTGACTTTGCCTAGCTGGCTCCCCACCGGCTGGAGCGCAGGCAGGGTGTCTTTATTGATCGCGAGGCAGTGCCATTTCCAGTCTGTCGCGGCACACCAATCATGTTGCTTAAAATCAAAGGGCAGGTACCCCACCTGACTACCAATGCTATCCACCGTGTTTCCCGTAAGCCGGTAATTAAGATAACCCGACAACAATAAATAATGCGCGGTGCTCGCCAAGACAGCTGGCTGTTGCTGCTCCAACCAATTGGCTTCCGCCTCGCCCTCAAAGTTGTCTACAACATGGCTAATACGGAGGAGTCTGAAGAGCAGTCGCCAGTACCAAGGGAGCTTTTTTCGGAGTGCGGCACGCCGCTGGTCGGTCCAGACAATAGCCGGACGCAGCGGTTGGTGGTTTTGATCCAAATTAATCACCGTCGCCCGCTGCGTGGTTACCACCACTGCAGCCACCTCGGCGGGGTCAATACCTTGTGACCATAAACCTTGGCAGCTATCGGTCAATAAACGCCAAAATCCCTCTACATCATGCTCTGTCCAACCCGGCTCCGGGTGCTGATAACCCTCTATCGGTAATTGACGCTTTGCGACGCAATCGCCGCTGGCACGATACGCCAGCGCTCTGACACTTTGCGTCCCAAAATCAATCGCGACAATGAGTGACGGAGATGGTGGGGCTGCGGCAGTCATCTTAGCGACCCCTACTGATCACTGAGCGGTGGCAGTAGATTACCGGGATTCAGAATACCTTGAGGATCTAAGGCGTTTTTGACGGTGCGGAGCAATTCCACACCACCCTTTCCTAGGTCATGGTGAAGATACTGGCGACGCAATCGTCCAGATCCATGATGATGTGCTATGCCACCACCGGCCTGCGCCGTGGCGGTGAGCGCGCGATCCCAACTCTCGAGATAACGATCACCCATGACGCTGGTATCGCCAGGCATACAGGCAAAGGTGAAGTACAAATTAATGCCCGACCGATACACGTGGGAGCTGTGGGCGGAGGCATTCACGCAATCGGGCACTTCTTTCAGCGCCGCCACTACGTTGTCATAAATCGCATCGATCTGACGCCAACTCCCCGATACTTCAATCGTGTCGGCAATTAGGCCTTGTTCGAGCAGATCACGCCATTCGGGGACATTATTGCGATGCTCCATCCAGCTCGCAGCAACGGCTGGGTCAGCCGCGCTTAAACCCAGTGAAGCCATGATGTCGTTGATGGCCAGCATTTCGGCCTCCACCCGAGCAATAGGCCCCTCGTGCACCAATAAGATGAGGCCGCTGTCATCGCATTCGTGACCCGCAAATAACCGAGCCACCTCTGACGCGTCGTACTGGCGCATCACAGGAGGTTTCCAATCTTGTTGCACAATTTCACGCTGGGCGCGAAAGCCCAGTGCCATATCGGCGCAATACCAGGCACTAAATTGACGTGATGCGGGCTGCCGTCGCAGCGATAAGGTGACCGACGTCACCACGCCGTGGGTGCCCTCTGCTCCCAACGCTAAGTGTCGTAGATCGGGTCCCGAAGCCGCACGGGGTGCTTTACCCAGCGTCACTTTTTCGCCACTCGCGAGCACGAAATCGATGGTATAGACGATGTCTTCAATGTTGCCATAGGCGGTAGAGAACTGCCCCGAGGCGCGCGTCGAGACCCAACCCCCTACGCTGCTGATACCGATCGACTGAGGCCAGTGTCCCATAGTGAGACCTCGCTCGGCCACCGCCTCCTCAGCGACCAAACCATTGATGCCGGCTTGAACCGTGAGCAGCAGGTTCTCCTCATCGATCTCGATAACCTGATTCATAGCGCTCATATCGAGCAAAATTTGGTCGTCGCTGGGTTCGATACCCCCGCAAACACCACTGCCTAATCCCCAGGGAATCACGGCGATACTGTGCGCAGCAGCGTGACGCATTAGCGCCTGTACTTCTTCGGTTGACTCGGGTCGCACAACACAACCCGGCGCGGGCAGTGTCTCGCCTTGCCAGTCCTGCCAGTGCTTTAAACACCACCGATCGAAGCGATGCGCATTCAGATCGTCTGGGTTAACAGAGATCCGCTCCGGGTCGATGACATTAGCCAGCTTTTCGATGGGCATCTGCTGCGTCCTCTGCGTCGTATTGGTGGGTGTAACCTGAGCGGCTCGCGGCATCAATGGCGAGACAGTTTTCGATCTCTGCTGCCTGCCGCGCGGCATTCCAATTCAGTAAGGCTCCCATCGCAGTCGCTGCCTCCGCTAAAATCGGTAAGCCCGCCGCTTCATCAAACCAAGCACGACTGCTACGACGCGCCCAGTAATCCTCGAGTCGCAATGCGCCTTCTGACAGCACAGCCTGACGCACCTCGGCTTCCACTAAATCCACTGCCGATGACGCGTTAGCGACCACCTGGCCGGCTTCACTACCATAAAGCCGCTGTATCCGTTCCCTCGCGGCGGCGTCCCAGTCATTCAGCAGGGTCGTTGCCGAGTCACCACCAGGCAAAGAGACCTCGGCAGTCTGACAAGGCGCTGCTGTAAAGGCACTGGCTGCAACGACTTGGTCGACGATACGTTCAGCCATTGCGCGATAGGCAGACAGCTTCCCCCCGCCTACCGAGAGCATGCCACTACTCGACACCCAGACCTCATCTTTGCGCGAGAGCTCTTTAGAGGCGCGCCCCGAACCGTCGGCAACGAGAGGCCGAATACCCGACCAAACAGAAACAATATTGTCCGGCGTGAGATTCGCTTCTGGCATCACGCGTCGCGTGCCCGCCAATAGATAAGACACGTCACTTTCAGTGACGGGCGGCCAGTACTCGCACTCTGGATGATAATCATCTGTGGTGCCGATATAGGTATAGCCACCAAGTGGCACAGCAAAGATACGCCGCGCGTCATGAGTGCGCATCACCACGGTATTGTGCACAGGAAGATCTTGGTGCTTAAACACCAGGTGAACACCGCGACTCAGGGCCAGTCTGGGCGCCTGCTCTTTCTCTAAACCACAGACCGCATCAACCCAAGGCCCCGCGGCATTGACGACGGCGCTGGCACGCAGGGTAATTTCACTGGTATCACCCGGTAGCGTCGATTGTGCTTGCACCACAAAATGATCCTCGCGCCGAATATTGACGGCTCTCAGATACGTTGACACGCAGGCACCATGTGCCACTGCTGAGCGCGCGGTGGCCACCGTTAAGCGTGCATCGTCAGTTAAGAATTCAGGATACACCACCGCGCCATTTAGGCCCGAGGTCGCAATCAAGGGTTCGTTTTGCTTTAACTCGTTAATAGACCACGCTTCATGAAAGTCATTCCGTTCCACGCCTCCCAAGCGCTCATAGGCCCACAGCGCTGCGCGCAAAACCAACTTGCTACGGCGATTGTGGGTAGGGATCACATAGGGTGTCTTTTGCGCCAAGTGCGGTGCGATGCGGTGCAGGATAGCCCGCTCCGAGGCAGATTCTTTGACCACCGAAATATCACCCGCCACTAGGTAACGAAGACCGCCATGAATCATCTTGGAACTGCGACTACTGGTGCCACTGGCAAAATCCTGTGCTTCGATCAGCGCCACCGATAAGCCTCGCATGGTGGCGTCTCGCGCCACACCCACACCAGTAATACCGCCACCGATCACCAGCAAATCAAACCGTTGACCCTCGAGCGCTCGCATTTGCGCGCGCCGGTCTGTTTGGTTTATCCGATCCATGACCCGCCTCTCCCTATTACGCATCTCAATGTAACAGCGCAGATGGCGTATAATTGTCTAAAATATGACAATTTAGTAATCCGGTACACACCAGCCATGACTGACCAACTACCCACTGCCGATCTAGCGAGATTTCTCGCCAAGCTGCCGGTATTTGAGCGGCTTAATACAGCCGAGCGCAAGCTGCTACTGGCTCGCAGTCGATTACACGCGTTAGACCACCGCAAAACACTGCAGGCCAGCGGCGAGCCGCATCATCATCTATGGGTGGTCGTCACAGGGGAGATTGCGATGGTGGCAAGCTCCCCTGAAGGTGATGATTTAACACTGGCGATTTTTGGACCCAACAGCACTTCCAGCTGGATAGCCTTGTTCCACGACACCCCAGCAGAGCGCAATCTCATTGGAGCGCCTGGTAGTTACATTTTGGGTATTCCTCGTGCGGTTGCACTTTCGTTGTTAGCCAAACACCCTACGCTGTATCCGATCGTCCTGAAAATCGAGGCCAATCGCTTTCGGGCGGCGCTGAATCTTCAACAGCACAATCTGGTCCGTGAGCGTCCCCGTCGAGTCGCCGGCTTACTGCTCATGCTGATGGAAATGAGTGGAGAGCCGCAACAACCTGCGTTGATCCGACTCACTTCACAGCAGCTCGCCCGCATGGCACATTGTTCGCGTCAGTCTCTTTACGAAGCCGTTAAAACGCTCACCGCGATGGGCGCTGTGCAGCAGCGCTATGGGCAGATCGAGATTATTGACCGGCAACGATTGCGCGCAGCCTACCAAGGAAGTGAGGTTGCTTAGGGGGTGAGACGGGTAATCTTGGTCCCGATGCCCGCACTCTCCACTATCTGGCCATGCTGCACGGATACCCGACCCGCCACGACAACACTATGAATGCCTGTTGGCGCTAGAAACGGCTCAAGGTAAGTCGCTCGTGCCGCCACCGTCTTCGGGTCAAAGATCACCAGATCAGCATCGGCACCGACCTGTATGCGGCCCTTTCGCGCAAATGCCGGTGCAAAATCCGCCATCCGTCGCGCGGGCAACAGGCTTAAGCGCGCAATGGCATCCGACAGCGTCAGCCAGTTTTGCTCGCGCACATAATGACCTAGCACGTGTGTCGAGGTCCCCGCGCCGTTAGGAACCACCTTACGATCGTAGCTCATCAATGGCATGGCATCGCTCGCCACCATCACGTGATCGCGCGATAACGCCGCTTGATTCCAAGCAGCGTCAATGTAGTGATGAACAGTTTGGCCACCTGGCCGCGTTTGACGATAATGAGCAAAGCGTTCCTCTGTCAGCCATTCGCCAGTTTCTGCCCATTGCACATCGGCATAATCAATCGAAAAGATGGTGCGCCAATCGCGGGAAAACACATCGGAAGAAATCATTGCCGACCCCGCTGTCCACGGATACATTTCAGTCGTCACATCCACACCACGCGCGCGCGCCGCATCGATTTTATCGAGCCACAAGGTCACGCCGCTCATCGCGCTGGCATTGAGATGGCAAATATGGACAGACGCGCCTGTCTGTTCGGCTGCAGCAATCACCTCCTCCAGCCCCGAAGGATCACCGTCAATACCCCGCCGCACATGCACAAATACGGGCACCTGATGTTGAGCGGCGACGGCGAACACCATATCGCGCTCCGGGTCATCGACAGCACGAGTCATATAGTCGAGTAAAAAACCAATTCCTAAACCGCCAGCTAGCAGCTCTTGTTCAATCATCAATCTCATTTGAGCGCGCTGCTCGACGGTAGCCGACTGAGTAAAAGCGCGGCCCGATATATTCGCCTTGCCCGTGCTGGCAATGTCAGCAAGTGCCTGTGGGTCAATCACCTGCATGCGAATCCAGGCATGACCCACCGATGCGCCAAAATGAGTCAGCGGCGCATCACCGAGCTGCTGGCCAAAACGGACAATAGGAAAAGTGCCCGCCTCTAGCTCTAATACCGTCGTCACACCATCGAGTAGCTCTAAGCGGTAACCCGGTTCGGCCACGCTATGCGAATGCAGATTGATGAAGCCCGGGCTCACGACAAAGCCAGTGGCATCAATGACCTGTGCTGCATCTAACGGCTGCTCGCTGATCGCCACCACTTGCCCGTGCCGAATGCCCACTGAACGAACGGCGTCGAGCTGGCTTTCGGGGTCGATCACCCTGCCGTTTTGAATGACCAGATCAAGGGGTGCAGCTCCCTGCACTGGCAAAGATAAACATAGCAAACCAGTCACTAGCGAGAAGCATAGCGCCCGATAGCTGCGCTTGATGCGACACAACGCCATGGCGCAGACAGGGCTGATTCGCATCGATAGGTCAGTAAATTGACGCTGGTGCGACCGATACAACGTATGTTGGTCAATGGCTCGCCGGGTCTGCGTGCTAGGCGGTCTATTCAGATCACGCCTATCTAAGGCGTCATTAGTGCGCTCATTGGTCATCGTCAGGGGCCTGAAGCCACGCGTCGATCACAGGCATTAGCTCTGCGCTCACCAATTCCACAAGCCAGCCACCAGTCGGTGGCAACAGATAGCTAAGGGTGCCAAACCCATTATCGGGTGAGGCGCCGCTGGCCAACACGCGCCAGCCGGCGCTCAGCAAGCGCTCACATTCGAGGGGCAAGTCATCAACCCACACTCCGATATGACGACTGTCCGGGTGGATCGCAGGCGTATAAAAAGGGCTGGCGCTCTCCACGAGCTCAAGATGATGGGGCCCCGGCCGGCTGTAACACGCCTTTAGGACGATCTCATGCTCTCCTGCCTCGGGCGTCCAAAATGGCAGAGGGTCCATTAACCATGTTGCCGTCCATGAAAGATTCATATCAGCACCAAGCTGTACTCTCGCCGCCTCAATATCGTCAACGGCCATGCCGAGATGAAAAGTTCTTTGCAGGTCAAACATTGCCATTCTCCTGTGGTGTGTGGCACAGACTGGGATAAGTCATATCACTCACCATGTGCTGGTTCCACTATTGGGCAGGTGAGCTGAATTACTCACTATCCTACTCTAGGGATTGGCGTTTGTGCGCGCGCGGAGGGCGATTGCGTGTTCTGTACATAGTCTGAGACGCGCTCGCGCGTGATGGTATCGACAAAATCCTCGACACCGCGGCGTTAATTACGACACAAAGGCTTTCGGCAGGACATAGTGATCAAGCAGCATAATCGGGAAGATCGCCATCAAATAGACGATCGAAAACCGAAACATCTTCATCGCATCGGCATTTTTCATGGTGCGCAGCAGCACGATCGCTTGATAGATGAAAATGGCACCGAGTACAGCGGCACCGACAAAGTAAATCCAGCCACTCAGCCCTGTTGCAACAGGCAATAGCGACGAGACAAATAACATCAGCGTGTAGAGCAGAATATGGACAGCCGTATACTTACTGCCGTGCGTCACAGGCAACATGGGTATCTCGACTTTTGCGTACTCTTCTTTTCGCGCGATGGCGAGCGCCCAAAAGTGGGGCGGTGTCCAGGCGAAGATAATCAACACCAACAGCAGTGCATTACCATCTACCTGGTTGGTGACCGCGGTCCACCCAAGCAGCGGCGGCATCGCGCCCGCCAAGCCACCGATCACGATATTCTGAGGGGTCGCCCGTTTTAAGTAGAACGTATAGATGAAGGCATAACCAATGAGTGAGGCCAATGTCAGCCAAGCGGTTAACGCATTCACCCACTTCAGTAACACCACCATTCCGACGCAGCCAAGCACCAAGGCAAAGATGGCCGCGCCTTGGGAGTCGATTTTACCTTTAACGATAGGCCGACCGGATGTGCGCGCCATGACGGCATCGATATGCTGATCAGCGAGATGATTCACAGTCGCCGCTGAGCCCGCACAAAGTGCAATACCGATACTCGCTGCCACCACAATCGACAGAGGCACTGCAGCAGTAGTCGCCATGCACATGCCGACAATCGCAGTCAGGATCATCAACCAGACGACATTAGGCTTGCACAGCTCGTAATAATCTCGCCAAATTGCGCGCTCTGTCAGGCTGGATTCCATCACCTAGTTATACTCGATTTATCTTTAGCATGAATATTACCGCATGGCAGACCCGGAAACGCACTCATGTGACCAAATCCCTTAGTTAATATTGACGCAGGTAGCACTGGGTTGTCAGACTCAAGGCTCAATAAGGGGGCACTGGCTGTGGCGAGGTGGTTAAGGCAAGACAAATGGATGTCTGCAACGTTACTGGCCGCCGCAATAGCAGGCCTAACCTTAGCCGGCACAGGATATTGGGCGCTGTGGCAAGCGCAAACCGAGCCCCCCGATGACACTTGGGCGCCAGCACTGGTGGCCTTTCCAGAACGGCGACCACTGGCAGAATTTATCCTCGTGGACGACGCAAAGCGGGTGTTTGACCTCAAGTCGCTGCAGGCACGCTGGTCATTCCTCTTTTTTGGATTCATGTACTGTCCTGACATCTGTCCTACCACGCTGTACGACCTCTCTAAAGTGAAGGCGGCGCTAGTGGAGCATGGCCTGAGTGACAAAGAGGTACAGTTTGTGTTCATTTCTGTCGATCCCGCGCGGGATAAAGCCGTTCAGCTACAGCGCTATGTTGAATATTTTGATCCCAGCTTTTTGGCTACCACGGGCTCACTCGGTCAGCTCACTAATCTGACGCGACAGCTCGGGGCACCGTTTCGGACCGAGCCGGAAACTGCTGAGAACGTTTACGAAGTAACCCACTCCAGCGCCGTTTACTTAGTGGACCCAAAAGGTCAATACGCTGGCATCATTAGCCCGCCGTTTATCACCACCGATGTTGCGGACCAGTTTGTCTCTCTCTATAAATCCGCTACGTCGCCATCGCTGGCGCTTACGCGCTAACTAACTGATGGATACTGAAACAGGCTGTTTCCAGCTACTCTAGCGATTTTTCGGCATGGGCCGAATCCACCCGCGCTGGGACGTCCTTATTGTGGCCGACCAAAACATAGGCAAAAACATACATGAATACAGTAAGGAGCAGAAACACAATCACATGTGTCACATAACTGGTGCTCTCTGACTTCTGGCCTCCCATCTCAGTTACCTCTCTACAAGATGCTATCGATCACTTCGCTAGTGATGTGGTGATACCGGTGCGGCAATGATGAGCTCTTTCAAAAAGTGCACGCCGCGTTGAAAAAACGTCCAATCAGCTTCCAATGACCCAATAGCGACGAAGGTGAGCAACAATATTGGCGGCATCAATATGAAATAAACTAAAGCCAACCGCTCCCAAACCATGTGCATGAACACCGCAATAATGAGCCCTGCTTTAAGGACCATAAACATCAGAATCAGAAACCAACGCAGGTAGCCCTGCACCTGGTAGTAGTCCACTGCATACGACATCGCACTTAGGACAAAGAGCAAAATCCAAATTTTGAAATACACACCAAGCGGGTGCTGAATCGCCTCTTCTTCTCGGACGACAGGTTCGTGCCCGTCAGCTGCATGATCCATTACTTAGCTCCTCACCAGAGATAGAAAAACGCAAAGATAAACACCCAAACTAGATCGACAAAGTGCCAATACAAGCCCAGGACCTCAATCTCTTCATAGTTGCCGCCGCGCTTGGTAAACCAGCCGGGTGTTTGGTCATCAAGATGACCTCTGGCAACTTTGTAGCTGAAGATAAACAAAAAGATAACACCGATCGATACGTGAAACCCGTGGAACCCTGTCACCATAAAAAAGACCGAGCCAAACTGTGCCGCTCCCATTGGGTTTCCCCAAGGTCGCACTCCCTCTTCGAGAATCAGCTTACTCCACTCAAAGACTTGCATGCCCACGAAGGTTGCACCCAGCAATGCGGTAGCAAACAGCAACCAAAAAGTGACCCATTTATTCTTGCGATAACCATAGTTGACCGCCAAGGCCATCGTCCCGCTGGAGGTAATCAATACAAAGGTCATAATCGCTATCAAAATAAGGGGAATTGGCGCGCCCCCAAAGCTCAATGCAAACACCTCACTAGGAATGGGCCAGGGCTCTAATGTGGACATACGCACGGTCATATAAGACGCCAGAAAGCACCCGAAAATAAAGGTATCGCTGACGAGGAAGATCCACATCATTGCCTTACCCCAAGGGACCCCCTTAAAGGCACGCTGATCTGATCCCCAGTCATCTAGAAACCCTGCTACCCCAGGTTTTAACTCCAGAGAATCCACTGCCATCGTGTCAGTCGACATGCTTTTCTCCTACCTTAAATAAAGCCACAGATTTTGAGCAAAACTTCAAAATTGTTTCCCGTGAACAGCAATCCAAAGACCAGCAGCCACACACCCAGCAAGTAGTGCCAATAAAGCGCGCAATTAGACACGTTGTGCTCGATAGACTGGATATCTGATTGCGAAAAGGCGCGCTTGATGGCGCGCATTAATGCCACCATCCCGCCCGCCATGTGCAGACCATGAATACCGGTAATCATAAAAAAGAACCCCACGGCAGGATTACTAAAATCACCCAATACCATAGAGATCAATTGCTGCCATGCGGCCAATTGCCCTGCTAAAAACATCACGGTCAATATCCCGGCGCCAATCAAGGCCCCTCGCACCCAATCAGCTTTACCCGCACGCGCCCAAAGCAAGGCGGCTTGCAGGCACAAACTGCTCAACAGCAAAACCCCAGTATTGCCCCACAGTAAATTAATTTGTGGGGTGGGACGCCAATCCTGGTAAAGCATACGGCCGCCATACGCGACGATCATCAGTAAAAAAAAGACGCTCACTACGCTCAGCAACATCTTCAGCGCTGACCGCCGTGCGTTAACGGATATTTGTGCGCCCGATAGGGCCGGCGTGAGCGGTCCGGTATCCGCTATCCAAGGCTGCTCGGTAAAAATGTTGCTCATGATGAAGCCTCAGGTGTCGTTGTTCTGGGTGGCACATTCTGTGGAATAAAATCGTCCTCCACACCCGGCACACTGAAGTCGTAAGCCCATCGATACACGCAAGGCAACTCTTTACCAAAATTGCCGTGCTGAGGCGGTGTGTGCTCTGTCTGCCACTCTAACGACGTCGCATTCCAAGGGTTACCCGGCGCTTTCTTGCCATTCATGGCACTCACAATCAGGTTGTAAATAAAGACTAGCTGGGCAAAGCCAACAACAAGCGCAGCAATGGTAATACTCGCATTAACCGCTTGCGCTGAGTCGGGCAAAAAGGTCGTGCCCGTAATTTCAAAGTACCGACGCGGCACACCCATGATGCCGAGGTAATGCATCGGCAGGAACACGAGGTAAGACCCTACAAAGGTGACCCAAAAATGAAATCTCGCCATGCCCTCGTGATACCAACGGCCCGTTATCTTGGGGTACCAGTGATAAATCGCACCACATACCACCATTACGGGAGCCACTGCCATGACCATATGGAAGTGGGCAACGACAAAAAGTGTATCGGACAGCGGCATACTGACGCTCGCGTTACCCAGAAACAGCCCCGTCATGCCGCCGTTGATAAAAAACAGCAGGAATGCAATGGAAAACAGCATGGGAATGGTCAGATGAATATTGCCCTGCCACAGCGTGAGTACCCAGTTGTACACCTTGAGTGCAGTTGGAACTGCGATGATCAGTGTGGTCGTGGCGAAGAAAAACCCAAAGTAGGGGTTCATTCCGCTCACGTACATGTGGTGTGCCCAGACGACAAAACTTAAGGCCCCAATAATGATGATCGCCCACACCATCATGCGGTAACCAAAGATGTTTTTGCGCGCATGAATACTAATCAGATCAGACACAATCCCGAACGCGGGTAGCGCGACGATATAAACCTCTGGGTGCCCAAAGAACCAGAACAGATGCTGAAACAACAGTGGATTACCACCGACATGATTGGCTTCGTTGCCCATCGTCATGATGGCAGGCATGAAGAAACTAGTCTCCAGTAGGACGTCTAGCGCCATCATAATGGCGCTCACAAATAAGGCCGGAAACGCAAACAAGGCCAGCACCGTGGCGACAAAAATGCCCCAGACGGTCAGCGGCATTCGCATCAGCGTCATGCCGCGCGTTCGCGCCTGCAAAACAGTGACGACGTAATTCAGACCGCCCATAGTAAATCCAATAATGAATACCGCGAGCGACGCCAGCATCAGCAAGATGCCCGCCTCGGAACCGGGTGTTCCGGGCAGAATCGCTTGAGGCGGATAAAGCGTCCAACCGGCACCGGTAGACCCTCCTCCCACAAAGAAGCTCGCTGCCAATAACACCACCGCGGTGAAGTACACCCAAAAGCTGATCATATTCAGCCATGGAAACACCATGTCGCGTGCACCCACCATGAGCGGAATGAGGTAGTTGCCAAATCCGCCAAGGAAGAGCGCAGTCAACAGATAAACGACCATAATCATGCCGTGCATCGTGACCGCCTGCAGGTAATAGGCGGGATCAATAAAGGCGAAGGTATTCGGCCAAGCCAGCTGAAGGCGCATAACCCAAGACAGCACCAGCGCCACCATACCGATGGCAATGGCGGTCGCCGCATACTGAATCGCAATCGTCTTAGCGTCCTGCGAAAAAACGTATTTTCCTAACCATGTTTTAGCATGGTAAAGCTCCATCTCGCCAACTTCGGCGGGCCGAACAAAGCTCGTTTCATCGTGTGCAATATGTTCCATCGTATTCTCTCGGCTATCGCTGTTGTGCCAATTTCACTGGCGCGTCAAGGTTCTCACCCAAGGTGCTGATATAGGCCACCATGTCCTCGATCGCCTGATCGTCGGTCATCGTGTTGGAAACCAACCCCATCTGCAGGCCATAGAGGTCATCGGCATGACGACCCCGCACCCCATCTCGGAAGTTTTTAATCTGCTCTGCCAGGTACCATCCCTCCAAACCCGCAAGGGCAGGAGCGTTCACAGTCCAGACGCCCTCACCGGACGCACCATGACATTCGCCACAGGTCGACTCATAGAGTGCAGCTGATTTGCTAGGATCACCTGAAGCACTAGGCTCATAGCGCTCAACCGCCTGACTGAGTCCATAGCTCGTATCGTCGTTAAAGTCGTGCTGCCCAGACAACGTGCCGATGTAACTCACCACATTGTTAATAGCGGAGGCATCGGCAAGCATCATGGCCATCGGTGCCATCGTGCGACCCCAGGTATCTGCCTCATCCGCTCCACGAACGCCGCGCTTAAAATGCCGTAACTGGCGCCGCATGTATTCAGCATCCATGCCAGCTAAGCCTGGCGCGTGCATGGCTTTATTACCCTCGCCGTTAACGCCATGGCAAGAACTACACACCGCGTATGAGGATTCACCTGCCATCAAGTTTGTATCGAGCTCACCCTGAGTCTCTGCGAAGGTCGGTTGATCGGCAATCCAAGCAGCGTAGGTCTCCTCGCTATCGACGATCACTCGACCGCGCATCGCGTAATGTCCTACCCCGCACAGCTCCTCACACAGCAGGTCGTAGCTCCCTACTTCGTTGGGTTCTGCCCAGATATAAGACACCTGTCCTGGCACAAAATCCATTTTGACGCGGAACTGTGGGACAGTGAAGTTATGCAGCACGTCATTAGAGCGCAGCAAGAAGGTGACCGCTTCGTCTACTTTCAAATGCAGTACGGGGTCATAAATAACAATATCGTCCTGACCAAAGGGGTCCGAGGGATCGATTCCTAAGGGATTATCACTACTTGTATGACTGACTGCGACGGCGCCGAGTTGACCATCCTCTCCCGGCAAGCGATAAGACCAGTTCCACTGACGTGCCAACACCTCGATTTCGATGGCATCATCAGGCGGCGTCACCACATCCGCCCAAACTAATAGGCCCGGCGCTAACATTGCCGAAATAGCGACCGTCGTACCGATGGTTAACCAGGTCTCCATCTTGATACTTTCGGGTTCGTACTCGGCACGTCTATCCGGCTTGTGGCGAAACTTAATCAAGCAGTAGGCGATAAACACATTGACCAGTACGAACCCGAGACCGGTTACGACAAAGGTAAGTGTGATGGTGTCGTCCATTGAAGACCAATTGGACGCTATCGGTGTGAAATACCATGGGCTGAGGAAGTGAAATGCAACGGTCCCCAACACCAAAACGAGCAATATAATTGCAATTAACATAGCTTATCTCTCGCACCCAGTGCAAAAATTGGGCACCAACGCCCCCCCAGTACACAACCATCAAGAGAATGAATCTTTACCGCTGATTACACTGCTCTTAGATGAATCGATACTCCCTTATTGGTGGCTGTGCTTAGCAGCCGCTTTATTATTGGTTGTTATTGTTGTCTGTTAGGTCGACCCTGAAAAATCAAGGCCCAATTTCTAAACTTTTCCCAGTTCCTGAGTAACACCATTAACACCCAGGTATGCGTTACCTCGATGCCAGCGCGTTCCAGCTCCGGATAGTTTTTGACGACGTTCTTCAGACTTTTCTCGTCTGCTCGATCGGTCTCAACAAACAAAACATGACGCCCTTGCGCCAGTGCTTTCTCAAAACGCGCGAAATGCACATTTGGGGCGTGCAGACCAATAAAGCCCGCCTCCCATGTCGCGAAACCAAAGCCTATAATGGCCAAAAAGATAAACGGGACCCAGCTCACTTCTGCCGCAATCCCAGAATAATGCGCCACCAGCAATATCAACGCGGCAATCGCAAGGCCCAGCACAGCACCGATTTCACCCAGGTGCACCACATCCGTTTTTAGAAAACTCGCAACACGATTGACGTCGTGGTTTTCGAGCCCCACGTCGTCGTTACTGAGCAAATAGATTTGAGGTCGCGCAATACCGCCCGACTCTAGTTCGTGTTCGATCTGTTCCAAATCGTCCAGATCGTCGCTGATGTAGTAGAAGCGCCTCATGGACCCTCCTCAATTATTATTTATTATCGTGTTGCTCACGCTGCCCTTCGGGTCAGTCGTCAGCCTCGTTACCGCTCAACAACCTCTTCGTGCTGTTGCTTCTCATTCCGCGTCCCCCGACGCACTTTTCGAATGAGTTAACCAAATAACTGCTAAGACTATAACGCAGTCTTGCAAGGAGTGAAACCCATCGATTGAGATAGGTTATTGAGGGCATCACGAAACAGGTTTTAGACTTTAAAAACAGGGTTAATCGTCAATCGACAACCCTTTTTTTTCGAGAAACTGACTGAGGGGGTCCAGCTGATAATCGCCAAAAGGTGCGATCACGCGATAACCCATGGAATGATACAAGGCGGTGGCCTCAGGCTGATAAATACCCATTTCGAGCCGCGCACAATCAATCCCTTGCGCGACAATACCCTGCTCAATCTCAGTCATTAGGGTCCGCGCTATTGCGTGTCCTCGGTAGCGGTCATCAACAAATAAACGTTTGATTTCTGCATAGCCCGCCGCTGGATAAAAACGCGCTGCTACACAACCGATACAGCTATCGGCCGGTGTATTAAGTAGATCTTGGTCTGTGAAAGCACCCAAAAATAGGGCGTCGCGACCACGCAGGCTCGCGCTACTGACCAGGTGGTTACTTTCGGCCGGGTACAGCGCCGCCATATAACGATCCGACTGCACTAAAAGCGCATCCGCCTCGTCGCCGGCAATCCGTTTTACGCTCACCTTCATATCGCACTTCCCAAACTCATTACCGTGACAGCGCCGCGCATCAACAACCCACTCTCTTCATAGCCATTCGCCAGCGAATAACATCCCCACAGCCAACACAAACATGATGCCTGCAATCACACCATCAATCACTCGCCACGCGTGCCGCTTGCGCATCAGCGGCAACATTAAACGCGCCGCAAAGGCCAGCGCGGAGAAAAAAACCAGGCTAGCAAGGACTGCACCGGCGCCAAAGGCGACTTTTGCTAGGCCAGAATATTGCAGTGATAAAGTACCGATCAATACGACGGTGTCGAGATAAACGTGCGGGTTGCCAAAAGTGAGTAGCGCCGCCACGCCCAGGGTGTTGCGCAAGCTGCCTCGCTCACCGCTCGCGAGTTGCAAGGTGGCGTCTCCACGCCAAGCGTCTCTTAAACGCTGTACCCCATAGACGCTTAACCACCCTGCCGCGAGTAAAAATAGAGTGTGCTGATACTGCTCGGCAAATTCTTTGATCGCCAGCGAAACACCCGCAATACCCAAGGTAATCAGTAAGGCGTCGGATAGTGCACAGAACAACACCACAGGTAAGACATGCTGACTCAGCAGACCTTGGCGCAATACAAAGGCATTCTGAGGCCCGATTGCGAGAATCAGCGACAGGCCTAATAAAAAACCTGTTACGAGCGCACGCAAACCCTGCGCCATATCCAGTTCTGTCATAACGCTATCAAAACCACCGCAACATGCCGATCAAACCGGCAATCGCGTAAAAAAATTGCAGTAATAGAATGCCTCGATGCCCGCCGCGATAGGCCCACAGGCCAATCGCCACTGCGGAAATCAGCAGCAACGAAAAACCAACGAACTCCAGCCCGATATTTGATGCAACCAACAGTGAGTAAGCGATGGCAGTGATGACGCCCACCCACTCAAGATAACTGTATGCAGCTTTCTGTTTCATGAATCTCTCAGTGCTATTGATAGGAGTCACCGCAACGATGGATCAGCCGTCTCGCATCTCCTCCGCCGCATTCGTGCCTAAGCGGGTGTGCAAAGCGGGTCATGTTACAACGGAGCCCCATGGCTCAGGAAGATTCGTCTGAGCTATCACGACCATGGGCGCTTGACACCGCAATGCAATGGGTCTGCTTGCCAACAGATCTATCGTGACAGCCTGGCTACCGTACAGTGAATCTCTCGCGACAAAGGCGCTCACCTCGGATTTTTATCATGTGGCGATACAGACTGAGTGTCCCTGCGAAGAAAGGATTGAAGCAAGAAAATGACGCGCCTACTATATGACGCTCCTGAGCAGTAACGGCAACCGTGTTGGCAATGAATAAATTAACGAGTGTTTTCAATTCCCGCCGCTACTGGGCCGCGCTAACGCTGCTGGGTATCGCCGCACTCGCGGTGGCGCTTTACTATCAATATGGTGTTGGCGACGAACCCTGTCAGGTGTGTATTCACGCGCGGCTGTGGGTGGTTGCATTGATACTGATAGGCGCTGTGATGTGCTGGTTACCGCTCACTCGAGGGACACAGCTGGTAGGTAATCTCGTGGTAGTTGTGTCTGGAGCGGGACTGGGGGAGCGTGCGTGGTATCTGTATCAACTCGAAAATGGCATCGGCAATGGTAGCTGCCAATTTGAGCTCGGCATGCCCGATTGGTTCGCGGTTGATCGATGGTTTCCGTGGCTTTTTGAGGTGCGTAATCTCTGCTCCTTTACGCCCGAGATGCTCTTAGGGTTGAGCATGGCTGAGTCCTTAATGCTATTTGCCTTCGGCTTGTGTTGCATCGCCATGACGGCGTTATTCATGACTCAGCAATCTCAGGACTAAAGAGCACCGTCATCTTGGCGTGATACTGCGCGGTGGCGAGCCTGAGTTGATTTGCTAAACAGCTCTGTTGAATCGCCCTCGCCCTCGCCCACCGCATCGGATCCTCATTCCCCGCCAGACAAGAAGGGCGAGATCCGCCGCGATGACTCGCAAAAAAGAGCAGGCCGATCACACGTACCGTATCGGTGGTTAGTGCCGCGGAGCACCCTCAAGCAATTGACAGGCTCAACACTCGATCACGCTAACCGGCATTTCCAAAACGTTAATCGCCAATCCGCCCCGAGCGGTTTCCTTGTACTTGTCCTGCATATCTCGCCCAGTATCGCGCATGGTTTTGATCACTTGGTCGAGTGATACAAAGTGCTCTCCGTCGCCACGAAGTGCCATGCGAGCGGCACTGATAGCCTTCACTGCCCCCATAGCATTGCGCTCAATACACGGCACCTGCACTAATCCTCCGATCGGGTCGCAGGTCAGTCCCAGATTATGTTCCATCGCAATCTCAGCGGCATTTTCTACTTGCGCGGGGGTGCCTCCGAGGGCATCCGCCAGTGCCCCCGCCGCCATGGAGCACGCAGAACCCACCTCTCCCTGGCAACCCACTTCGGCGCCTGAGATAGAGGCATTAATTTTATACAGAATGCCAATGGCGCCCGCGGTCAGTAAGAACCGACACACGTCCTCTTCGCTCGCACCCCGACAATGATGCAAGTAGTACTTTAATACCGCTGGGATAATGCCCGCCGCACCATTGGTCGGCGCCGTCACAATCCGACCACCCACGGCATTTTCTTCGTTAACGGCAAGCGCATAAAGCGTCACCCAATCCATGGTCGTCAATGACTCGTCTCCGAGCGTATCGCCATGGCTTTTAAGCTGTCGGTGGAGTTGTGCCGCTCGGCGCTTGACCTTGAGTCCACCGGGCATGATGCCCTCGGTGCGGCACCCTCGTGCAATGCACGCTTCCATTACCGCCCACAACGTCAACAACTCAGCACGAATCTCCGCTTCGGATCGCCATGCCTGCTCATTGGCCAGCATGAGCGCACTGATCGACAGCCCGTGCTCGCGACACTGCGCGAGGAGTTCAGCTGCGGTAGAAAAGGGATAGGCCACCGGTGTCGGATCGTCGACGATCGCATCACCGTCATTGGCGGACTCATCGACCACAAAACCACCGCCTACCGAGTAATAAATGCGACTGTGAATCACCTGCCCCGATTCATCCAATGCAGAAAAGCGCATGCCATTGCTGTGAAAGGGTAAGGTCTCAGTGCGATGCATCATCAAATCGTCGCGATAACTGAACGCGATCGGGTGCGATCCCAAAAGCGTTATTTTTCCGTCCTCGCGCGCTCGGCGTATCCGATGATCGATCGTGCCGATCTCGACAGCGTTGGGTGTCTCACCCTCTAGCCCCAGAATGATTGCCTTGGGCGAGCCGTGGCCCGCGCCCGTCGCACCAAGTGAGCCGAAAAGCTCCACGGTTAGCCTGTGGCAGCGATCCAGCATCTCCTCTTGCTCGAGCGACAGCGCAAATAGACGCGCAGCATGCATAGGGCCCACCGTGTGGGAGCTGGAAGGGCCGATACCGACCTTGAAAAGGTCGAATGTGCTGATGGACATAACAGCGCCTGACGGTGGGTAGTAAAGCGCGGAGTGTAGCCCCAAAAAAACGCCCCCGTCACGCTGTATTCACAGTCTAAAAGGGCTATTTTTACCAAATCGTTGCCCTCCTGATTTCGCACTCAGTTTTGTGCCTAATAACGCCGTGCAGACGCCGCTCCGTGACGCTTTTTGCACTGATTGGGTCACGCGCCCAACTGGCAATCCGAAGTGCTTCCGCAACGCACCCTCCCTTACCCGCACCCCGCGGGGCCATCACAATCGTGTTTTGCGCAGCGGTTTTCCCATTATTTGGGGCAAAAGCGCCCCATAAGATTGCCCGCAGCGCTTGCGTCACAGGCTCACTGCCTTATCATGCGCGGTCCTATAAAACGTTCATGGCAGTCTTGTGTCAGAGCCGACCTCTTTCATTCACGGATTAACATTATGAACAGCCCAACCAAAATCCTCCTTGATGAATCGGAAATGCCCACGCAGTGGTACAACATCGTGGCGGACCTGCCAGAACCCCCACCGCCACCGCTGCACCCCGGCACTCAGCAACCCGCCACGGCGGAGGACTTTGAAGCGTTATTCCCTAAGGCCCTCATTGAGCAAGAGATGTCGACCGAGCGTTACATCGACATACCCGGTGATGTGTTGGACGTTTACCGCCTGTGGCGACCCAGCCCCCTGTTTAGGGCGCATCGATTGGAGAAATTGCTCGATACACCGGCGCGTATATACTATAAATATGAGGGCGTAAGCCCGGCTGGGTCGCACAAGCCCAACACCGCAGTGCCGCAGGTTTGGTACAACGCGCAAGAAGGCATTCGCAAACTCACGACCGAAACAGGCGCCGGCCAGTGGGGCAGCTCCCTTGCCTTTGCCTGTCGGCAGTTTGGGCTCGAATGTGAAGTGTGGCAGGTCGCCGCCTCTTATCGCGCCAAACCGCACCGACGCACCATGATGGAAATCTGGGGCGGCAAAGTGCATCCCAGTCCCTCTACGGTGACCGAGTATGGTCGAAAGCTGTTGGCCGAGGATCCCAATCATCCAGGATCTTTGGGTATTGCCATCTCTGAAGCAGTCTACGAGGCTGTTGAGGACCCCAGCATCCGTTATGCGCTGGGCAGCGTGCTCAACCACGTGCTACTGCATCAAACCATTATTGGTGAGGAAGCACTCCTGCAACTGGCCAAAGTGGGCGAAACACCAGATGTCTTAGTGGGCTGCACCGGTGGAGGTTCTAATTTTGGCGGCCTCGCCTTTCCCTTTTTGCGCGAAAAGCTGGCCGGCAACATGAATCCCACTATTCGGTGTGTCGAGCCCGCAGCCTGCCCGACTCTCACAAAAGGCGAATATCGTTATGACTTCGGCGATACCGCAGGGCTCACGCCGCTCATGAAAATGCATACGCTGGGTCATGGATTTATTCCAGAGCCCATTCATGCAGGCGGCCTCCGCTACCACGGGATGGCGCCCTTGGTCTCGCACATCTACGAGCTGGGTCTGGTCGAAGCGATTTCGATCCCGCAAACAGAGTGTTTCGACAGTG
>JAOHHD010000023.1 GCA_028117185.1 Luminiphilus sp. | reverse complement strand
CAGATCAATAAAACCGGTCGTGAGACCCGTAATATCGCCCCCCGTGTTGTATAGCTCCTCGATGCGCTCTAACGCGCCCGAAAGCAGCGGGGCCATGCTTTGTGGTCCACCTGATTTCGGCCCACTTTCAGACACGGTCATGATCAGTCGCTCAGCTTCATCGACTAATTCGTCCGCGCTACGTCCCTCCGGATTAAAACCAGCGCTGGCAATATCCTGAGCTGCGCCAATCAGTTTTCGCAGCAGCGCGCGTTCCCTGACGGCACGAGCGTAAGCGCTGACATTTGCCGCTGTTGGGGTCTGTTCTACGAGGTCGGTCAGATAAGTATGACCCCCGGCCGCATCGAGTTCTCCGGTAGCCAGCAGTCGGTCAGCGACCGTAATAACGTCTATCGGTTCGTTTCGATCCACCAGCAATGCAATCTGGCGAAAAATAGCGCGATGCTCGGGACGATAAAAATCGCTGGCATTCACCTGCTCAGCAATGGCGTCCCAGCTCTCCGGCGCTAATAAAATACCGCCTATCACCGAGCGCTCTGCCTCGATTGACTGGGGTTGCATTCGGATCCGGGCTATATCCGGATCCTGAGAGGTGACCGAGTTCAAAACGTTGCCTTTTGTTGTGCACCATCGGCCGGTCGCCTTGACGCTAGCTCTTATCAAGCTGGCGCATCATCAGCCACCGGGCCGAATAGAGTACCTGTGACAACGGCAACGCGCCAGCAGATATCGGCAGTTGCGGGGCGTACCGCCCCGGCGAGGGCTATTCCGCGATGATATGGATCGTCACCGACGTCGACACGTCGGCATGTACCTGAATCATGATCTCAAATTCGCCCAATTCACGAATAGCGCCCTCAGGGAGACGCACTTCGGCCTTATCGACAGCACAGCCAGCGGCGGTGAGTGCGTCAGCAATATCGCGGGTTCCCACTGAACCAAATAATTTGCCTTCTTCTCCTGCGGTAGCGGCAATTTCAATGGCCGTGAGTGCTGCGATTGCATCGCCTCGCGCCTGCGCTGCGGCGAGCGTCTCGGACGCGGCTGCCTCTAGCTCTGCTCGCCGTGTTTCAAATTTAGCGACGTTATCTTCTGTTGCAGCAACCGCTTTCCCCTGTGGGATCAGAAAATTACGGCCGTAACCGGGTTTAACGTCTACGGTGTCGCCTAGACCGCCAAGACTACCAATGTTTTCCAATAATATAACTTGCATCATTTCTTCCTCTGTTAACCGGCAATGCGGTCGACTTTCTTCAATCCATAACCGACAGCGTCAGTCTCCACCGGGGCCTTGATCGGCAGATCGTCTCCACCTACCCCTGACATCGGCAAAGGTGTCTATGACGACACACCCCACCCACAACCACTTCACCAGATCAAGCACGATCCACAGTGCGTACATCAGAGTCAACCAAGTGACCCCCTTGCCCGTTCTCTTCGCAAAAGCGTGTATCAGCGAGAAGCCCACAATGGTAAGCGGCAACACAACAACCGCGCTCCACACTCTCCAGTCAGGGCCCAACCACCACAGAATGAGCGCCGTACTGGCCATTAACAACACCGCGCCAACCGGCAACCGTAACGCGCGGAACTCCTCCCCAAACCCCCCTGGGTTGTAAAGAGAGGCCTGCCAATAGCGCCCCAAAATCAAACTTAGCAGCGCGATCACCGCGTTGCCCGTCGCTAACAGTGCGGCGACCTGAGGCACCGACACCGCGTTAAATACCATCTCTGCCGCCTCACCCTCAACCAGTTCCTGCTCGAACTGCGCCAGCGCCTGATTAAAGGTCGCCACTAACTCCTGCAAAAACACACCATTGAACAGGGTTAACGCAGCGCCACCGAGCAAAGCCAACGGTACGCTCGCCATCACCGCCAGCGATAAACTGACACTCTCGCGCAAAATGACCGCCAGGCTAAACGTACCCAGCAATAACAGCACGCTACCCGTATCGCCGCTAATCGCGGCGATAATAATGGCGGGTAAAATTGCCCACAGTGTCAGCCAGCCGCCGGCAGCCGAACCGTTTCTTAACGTGACCAGTGCAATGGCTGCGGCACTGACCCAGCCGAATAACAAGCTTCCAGACCCCAATACCGCAACGCCCAGCGCTTGCCACCGGCCGCGCATGATAAATTCAGCGAGGCCGCGCATGGTTAATGCTTAATTGTGCGCGTCAGTGTAAGGCAGTAAAGCGAGATATCGCGCGCGTTTAACTGCCGTCGCCAGCTGCCGCTGATACTTTGCCTTGGTGCCCGTAATGCGGCTCGGCACAATTTTCCCGGTCTCTGAAACATACTGCTTCAAGGTGTCGAGATCTTTGTAATCAATCTCTGTCACACCCTCAGCGGTAAAACGGCAAAACTTTCGTCGTCGAAAAAAACGTGACATGGCTTATTCCTCGCTTGCTACTTCTGAGTCTGCTGCCGGCTCGGCAGCCTCATCAGAGGATGAATCCGGAGCATCTGCTTTACGCGCGTCGTTATCATTGCGCTCCTGGTATCGCGCCTTACGCTCTTTGTCCTCACGCTCGGCTTTCATCAGCAGAGACTCTTCGAGTACCGCCTCGTCGCGTCGAATGACCAGGTTTCGGATGACGGCGTCGTTGTAACGGAAGGTAGTCGTCAACTCTTCCATGGCGTCATTAGTAGCCTCTACGTTCATCATGACGTAGTGCGCCTTATGAATTTTATTGATGTGGTAAGCCAACTGCCGCCGGCCCCAATCTTCCAAGCGATGAACCGTGCCGCCATCTTTTGTGATGACAGCGCTATAGCGTTCAATCATTCCCGGGACTTGTTCAGATTGGTCCGGATGGACCATGAACACAACTTCGTAGTGTCGCACTCGCGTACTCCTTATGGTTTACAGCCACCCACCGCGTGGTGTGGCAAGGAGGAAAGGCCTATAATGGCCCAGCCAAATTTTTGAGGAGCGGAGTCTACAAAGGTCGCCACCGCTTTGCAAATGCCAAATATGCGCTGCAATATCGCCGTCGCGGCTCTTGGTCACCCGCGACGTTGCCGCACCGCCTCGAACAAGCAGATACCCGCCGCCACTGACACGTTGAGACTCGATACACTGCCCGCCATGGGTAAGTGGGCCGTGTAATCGCACAGCGTTTGGGTCAAACGCCTCATCCCCGACCCCTCCGAACCCAGCACCAGTGCACAAGGACCGGTTAAATCTTGCTCAAAAAGGCTCTCGGTGGCATCGCCACTGGTTCCCACAATCCAAATGCCTGCCTCTTTCAGCGACTCGATTGTTCTGGCCAAATTGGTGACTCTCAACCAGGGCACCGCTTCAGCGGCTCCGCAAGCCACTTTGCGCACCACGCCATTGACGTCGGCACTGCGGTCTTTGGGGAAAATCACCGCCGTTACCCCCGCAGCCTCGGCACTGCGTAAACAGGCCCCTAAATTATGGGGGTCGGTCACACCATCAAGAATGAGTATGAGTGGCACCGCGGTCTGCCCTACCAAAGTCAGTAGATTTGCCTCGGTTATCCCCTCGTTATTGTCAGCAGTACTCGATTGCAATACCGCTACAACACCCTGGTGACGACCCTCAACACGATCATCTAGGGTCTGCCGAGAACACGGTTCTAGCGTTACGCCTTGATTCTGCGCCAATGAACATAGCGCTTGCATGCGTTTGTCATTGCGGTTTGATTGCACGAGTATCGCCTTCACTCGCTTCGGATCAAGGCGAAGGAGACTCTCTACGGCGTGATAACCAAATACCGTCTCTTCCATGGGTCACCGCGCTTTGCGCGAACTGCCGGCTCGGTTTGACGATTTAGCAGCAGCCGACTTGCCTAACTTTTTGCGACTCTTCGATTTTTTCGTCGCGCTACCGTCCTTCACCTTTGCCTGACCCAGTTGAGCTTTTCCCGACTTCGCCTGACTCGACTTGTTTTTGTTGGATTTAGTCTTGTTAGGTGGAGTCTTGTTCGACGCTGCCTTACTCGGGTTCTCACTGCTGGTTTTTCTGCGAGTCTGGCGCGCCTTCTTAGGTCCTTCGCCGCTGGACTTTGCCTTTTTATCACCCTTGCCTTGCTTGCGCGTTCCTGCCCCGGCAGCCCGTTTTGGGCTCGCGCCGTCGACTAATTCGAGGTCAATTTTTCGATCATCTAGATCAACGCGGGCGACCTTAACGGCGACCACGCCGCCCAGTTTAAAAATCTGACGGGTTCTCTCGCCGACCAAACACTGTTTGGCTTGGTCAAAATGATAGTAATCGCCGGGCAGCGCACTGACATGCAGCAAGCCTTCGATATACAGGTCGTGCAACTCGACAAACACGCCGAAGTTGGTCACGGCCGCAATCACGCCCGAAAAAGTATCGCCAATACGATCCTTCAAAAATTCGCATTTGAGCCATGCATCCACCTCGCGCGTCGCATCATCGGCACGTCGCTCGGACATCGAGCACTGCTCACCCAGCGCCAACATGCCGGCCATATCATAGGGATAAATTACCTCGCGCCGTAGCCCCTTAGCGCCGGACACGCGGCTTACCTGAGCACTCTTACCGCGACCTCGAATAACCGACCGGATAGCACGATGCACTAATAAGTCAGGGTAACGGCGAATCGGCGACGTAAAGTGGGCGTAGGCATCAAAGTGAAGCCCGAAGTGGCCGCCGTTATCGGGCTGATACACCGCTTGGGAGAGCGATCGCAACAGCATGGTTTGAATGACCTGAGCATCATCTCTCCCTTCAACCACACTCAGCAACGCTTGATAGTGTTCGGGGGTTGGCTTGAGACCGCCGGGTAACTCGAGTGTCAATTCGCCCAAAAAGGCACGCAAATTCTCGAGCTTTTGCGCACTCGGGCCCTCGTGCACACGAAACAAAGCAGGCAGCTCGCTCGCCTCCAAAAATCGGGCGGTGGCCACATTGGCAATTAACATACATTCTTCGATCAGCTTATGCGCGTCGTTTCGGTAGACCGGCTCAATAGCGGCGATCTTGCGCTGCTCATCAAACACAATACGGGTTTCTTGCGTATCAAAATCGAGCGCACCCCGTTGCTCACGCGCGCCACGAAGTACGAGATATAAGCGATAGAGCCGAGCGATATCACCATACCGCTCAGCGGCCACATTAGGGCTCTCACCGGCGGCGATGACAGCACCCACGTCGGTATAGGTTAGGCGCGCATGCGAGTGAATCACCGCTTCGTAAAAAACGTAGTCGGCTAACTCACCCTCTGGCCCAATCTGCATGTCGCAGACCATCGCCAAGCGATCCACTCGGGGTTTGAGTGAGCACAAGCCATTCGACAGTACCTCAGGGAACATGGGCACCACCCGCTCGGGAAAGTAAACGGAATTCCCCCGATGGCTGGCCTCCTCATCTAGCGCACTGCCTACCGGCACGTAATGCGACACATCGGCAATGGCGACACAGAGCTGAAAGCCATCCTCTCGCTGCTCACACCACACCGCATCATCAAAGTCTCTCGCGTCTTCACCGTCGATGGTCACAAAGGGCACATGACGCAGATCGACCCGGTGATGTTTATCGGCTTCAGCAGGCTCTTCACCCAGGGTACCGGCCTCGCGGAGGACTTTGTCGGGCCATTCCCAAGGAATACCGTGGGCACGAATGGCCACATCAATCTCAAGACCGGGATCAAGGTGATCACCGAGCACTTCCACCACTTTTCCTTTGGCGCCAAGCTTTGCTGAGGGGTAATCGGTCAATTCAACCGACACCAGCTGACCATGACGCGCGCCACCTTTGCTATTGGGTGGAATTAAAATATGGTTTCGAATGCGCGTATTGTGAGAAATCAAATAGCCGATGCCGCTTTCTTCCATATAACGCCCCACTCCCTGGGTATGGGCGCGACTCAGCACCTCCGCGATTTGGCCCTCGGCGCGGCCGCGGCGGTCTACCCCCGCTATGGCAACCAATACTTCGTCACCATCGAAAACCTGATACATCTCTCGAGCCGACAGAAATAAGTCTTCACCCTCCTCCTCAATCGGACGAGCAAACCCATAGCCATCGCGGTGACCCATCACCCGGCAACGCAATAAATCCATTCGTTTCGGCACACCATAGGCGCCCCGCCGGCCAGAAATAAGCTGTCCATCTCGTTGCATGGCACGCAGTCTTCTGCGCAGCGCATCGAGGTCCCGCTCTTCCTGCAAATCCAGTTGCTCGGCGATAGCGCCGAATTTCATGGGTGCATCGGCGATTTCGAGCACACCCAAGATCACCTCCCGACTGGGGATAGGATGTGCATAGCGATCCTCTTCCCGCGAAGGTTGGGGGTCAGCAGGTGATTGATTCATTTGATCTTTGCGGCGCGGTGCCAAAGGATTTCCGGACGGCCCTTGTTAGAGCTCCTGATGCATGAACGCTAAGTGTACGCCTCTCGAGGGCGCGAATCTGCCCAAAACATACCTTTTACTGTGATCGTGTCGGTAGGCCCATCAGGGCATCGGACCTAAGCGAGAGTCGCGGTCAACCTTGGACAGTGTTCTCAGATACAGCGTCGAACGCCCGGACCTATTGGTCTATCCAACAGTGCGTCCGTCAAGCCGAGGAGGCTTCGCCGCAGATCGCAAGTGCGATGCCGCCCTGAGGGCAAAATTGACAGTTGTGGGGCGACGCAGTACGCTCCGCGCCCTCTAACTCAACAGAGTTTCCCGCTGCCCAGGTGGTGAAATTGGTAGACACGCTAGCTTCAGGTGCTAGTGCTCGCAAAGGGCGTGGAGGTTCAAGTCCTCTCCTGGGCACCACTTATAGCCAAATATTTGGCTTATCTAAGCCATTATCGTGGTATCGTAACACCTCATGTGACCACAAATGTGACCACAAGTGAGAAAAGACGATCTTCCAAAGCATGTTCGTATTCGCAGGAATAACGCACTGCAGTACCGGCGAAGGTATGAGGGCGTCAAAGGCGCGGTATTTCAAAAGGCTATGAAATCCAAGCTATCTGACAATGCCTCTGTAGTTCAGAAAGAAGCTGCGCAGATGACCAACCTTTACGAACTGGAACTGAAGAGAAGAACCGTCTCCCACCCAGACTCTTTTACAGATGCTGAGATTGATTCTCTTGCTGTTGCGCTACTAAAAGACAAGTCGAAACAATGGGGCGGCACTGTGGCCCCCGGCTCACTGCATCCACCGCAGACCGACTCCTACAAAGCTGAAGATGGCTCTGGCGACACCCATGAGCAGCCCGTGTCTGAGTTCCTAGCAGATGAAATCTCAGGACTTGATGACTTCATAGACGGAACCAGACGCAAGTATCAAAAGGCAGATCCAGCGGCCGAACTGACACCCGACGAGCAGTTGGAATACCAAGTTATCGTGAGGGCTAGAGACGCCCTGCTTAAGAAGCGGAGGCAACCACCCCGCTATCTTAGTCAGTGTTTTTATTGGTATGCAGAAAATCGTATTGGCGGCCCATGGAAAACGGAAGGGCCAACATGGAAGAGGCGTTACCGACGATTCAGCAGCATCCTGCAATACATTGGTGACCGACAGACAGATGAAGACAACGTAGACATAAGAATCTCTGAAGGGTTGGAGGCTTACGCAGAGGATATGGTGGACAGTGGGAAAAAGGGCCAGACGATTAAGCGTGACTTGGTTGAGACTATTGGTTGCTTCAACAGAATCAGTAAGTACTTCAAGTTACGCTGGGCTGTAGAAAGACCTGAATACACGCTATCAAAGGCAAAGGAGAAGTCCCCACTAACAGAAGAAGAACAAGCTGCCTTTGTTGCGGACTGCTTGAGAAGAAACGATGCCAAAGCCGCTGTGTTGCTGGCAATGTTTCAAGGCGGAATGATGCCAACAGAGGTAGCGCGACTAACTCAGGATGTTGAAAACTCCGTAGTGCTTACAGGTAACTTGCCATATCTGGCACTCAAAGAAGAAACAAAAAGTGGGGAAGTCAGAAGGCGTCTAGTTCCTCTCGTGCTAGGCGTGGATCTGATGGTCAGGAGTCTTGTTGAGGGCATTGATTGGCTAAATAGTGAGATCGACCCAAGCACCCCAAGCGCAACTCTGAGCAAGCGCCTACGATTAGCCACTAAAAACCCCAGCCTATCAACGCATTGTTTGCGACACACTTGGTCAACCAAATGCGATATGGAGGATGTTAGCGTTACCCACCAAGCTTACATTGGTGGATGGTCTTCAGCTGACAAGAGGGCCAAGTTCTCTCCTCAGATGCTTAAATATGGGGCAACCGGCCTGCAGAGCAACAAGATGGTTCAAGCACTTCAAAAGACTCAACGGAAAATATTTGCCAAACTGATGCACCTTGAGGCAAAGCAGCCCAGCAACGTCGTGTCACTTCAGCGGTGACTCAAGTCCTCTAAGGCAGTGGTCGCCGTTTAGCGATTGCAATCATTCTAGCTCAGCCACTGAATAGCCTTTCTTAGCTACTGTAGGTCAGCAGTGCACCTTTAGAAAACCGCTGCAGCGTAAGTAGGCGCTAACTACACTCCTATTTTTAAACCTAAGCAGCAATACAGACTGCAAAAGCAGCAAAGCAAGTCAGTGTTTGCTAACTAATTGTTTTTATTCGTATTTATATCTATTACTAAAAGCAGGAAGTGAGTGTGCCTAAAGGTGCTTCTGTAGTTGTATTTATTATATTTTTAATAATAAATTCAATACGTTAGTTATATTCCTATTGATAGTTCGTTGGGTGGATAAACTAAGAATAACGACAGTTACTACTATTGTTATTCAGAGGTAGCATAGGCTTATGCATAACACACCTGAAGACCATGCCCATTATCTCTACGACCTGATTTCAGATGCACACGAGGCACCCGCTGATGACTACAACCACCATCAGTGGATCAGACCGCTTGAGCTATCTGCTGGAACTGAGGCTGCTGCCACGTTTGATCAATCCATCGTGGAAAACAGCTTCCTCAGGCACACCAAAGGCAATCGCAACCCTGCTGACGTTGAGAAACAGAAGAAGCACTGGACCATCATCCTGCTCAATCTGACTTACGTGATGTACCAGCGCAACTGGCTACTGGTTCCAATGGACTCCAAGTTTTACAGTCAAGACAACTACTGGACACGTAGATTGGGTCTTAGCTACCGACCCATGAAGACCATCGTTGACTACCTCAAAGACAACAACTTCGTTGAGTACAAAGAGGGCAAGGCATACAAGGACAATCCCGTAACGGCTCGCATTAGTCCCCTGCCCACTCTGACATGGCTGCTGTGGGAATACTTTCTGAAAATAGAACAACCAATTGAGCCACCGTATCTCATCGCGAATACACCTGATGATGGCTGGGAAGCAATTCAGCATCTGCCTGACGATCATTACGAGGTTCAAGAATTAATCCAGATCAACGAGTTCCTGAAGGATCAGCAGTGGGCCTGTAAAGGTCCTGTGCAGCTGAAGTACAAGAACAACATCCTCCAAGGTGGTCGGTTGTACACGCCTTTTCAAAGCCTACCTGACCGCAAGATTAGACTCAGGATCAATACGCTCATCAACAACAAACCTATTGGCGAAGTCGACTTCAGTGCCAACCACCTCAGGCTTAATCTTGCATACGACAAAGGCGTTGATGCAGGAGCAACACCATACGAGGACATAGGCGAAGCTGCTGGCGGTTTACACAGAGATACCGTCAAACAGTTCATCACTGTTGCCATGGGTGCTGACGATGCAGGTAAAGCAGCATCTAGGTGCGCACTTGCAGGGATCACTAGACAAGACTTCCAACGTTTAACCGACGCAGCAAACAGAGTGTTCCCTGATATTGATTTGTTTACTGGTTGGGGCATCCACGGCCAGAACTACGAAGGCCAGATCCTGAAACAAGTCATGCTTGAGGGCATCAAAAAGGACATAGTGTGCTTACCTGTTCACGATGCCGTTGCTGTGCAGCAGGAACACCTGAAGTGGGCTGAAGAAACGATGCTTGAGTGCTGGGATAGGCAGATGGAAACAAGTGGGTTAGCAAGGGTAAAGGTGGATCTACCTTAGCAACTTGACAAAGCAGCGATTAGGGTATATGCTCGTGAATCTCCTTCGCGCCCTCTCACGAGCATCAAAGCGCACCCCGTACCTTCCCATTACTTTTTACGTAACGTTGCTCAGAGAGCCATACACAGGCTCTGGTGGCGTGTTTGGGTATTACAGGTGGTTACGCAAGCGGTGGTGCTGATTATTTTTATTCTTGAGGCGCAAAGACAAAAGCCCTATTGCCAAAATCTTAAAAAAGCGTATAAAACTTGTTAGACATAAAAAAAGGAGATACCTAATGCTTGAGCAATTAATAGTTCCAGAAGACTTAATGACAGCACCTCCAACTGAGACACACGCAGTCACATTGCAGTATAGCCATGAAGATCAAGCGGCGTTCACGATGCAAGGTGCGCTCGACCGTGCATTTGACGGTGTGGATTTTGGTGGTGTGGAAACGGCACAAACAATGACCCTTTCAACTTCGACCATGTCAGGGACACAGACGTTCGGCAGCGATGGGCAGCCACGCGACTCTGACGCAGACAGCGACTGCACAGGTGATTGCTGAACAATAAAAATTGCTTCTTCTGATTACTGGGTCGGTTGATGGAACAGCAGACCGTTTGGTCCATAGATATGGTGACGGGATATTCCGGCTAAACCATGACTTGCTAGAAGAATACGACATTGAGTTTACGCAAAACTATTGGAGCATTACTAGCCCTGCTGGTCTGTCCATAACAAGTAAGACCGTTTCTGCGGCTTGCTGGTGGAAAGCGTTCTCATATTGGAAGCCGGATCTCAGCAAGTACGCTGCCGCTGAGGCTCGTTATCTTTGCAGAGATTTATACGGCTGGTGTCGTTTGAACTGTAAGGTGATAGGAAATCCTCCGGACTTTCATAACCGGTACGGCAAGATGACTATCCTAGGGGCTGCGGCCAAGTATTTCCTTGTTCCAGACACCTTAACGTCCGTCAACCTCGCTGGCTCAAAGGCGTTGGCAGGAAGGCGCATCGTTGCAAAATCTTTAGCATCTGAAACATCTGAGGATAAGAAGGTTCTCCTTACCACTGAGGTGGATATAGGTACGCTTCACCCTAAATTTGTATGGTACCTGCAAGAGGCAGTGCAGTCGCAATGGGACGTGACTGTATTTTATTGTGATGAGAGATGTTTTGGTTTTCGCAGAGACCGTTCAGGTTTGAGTGGGCTGGATTGGCGTGAAGCGCAATCGTTTGATTATTCGGAGCAGGAGTGGTTTCCTTTCGAGCTAGATTCAGAAGTCGAGGATAACCTGCGCATACTATCCGCTGAGTTAGATTTAGAGTTTGGACGCTATGACTTTATGTTACGCGACAATGGGGAACTAGCTTTTCTAGAGGTTAACGCCAATGGCCAATGGGTGTTTCTTGATATAAATGATAAATACGGCTTGCTGGATTGGGTAGTGGGCTGGATGAGAAAATCTGCCGCCTAGATTATCCGACTGAACTATCCTCTCCTCCAGACCCAAGGCGCAACAGGACTATCATCAGCCCAAAGTCCTAGCCTAGCCCCCTGCGCAGACTCCTGACAATCCTCAAGATCACTATGCAGCCTAGCGTAACGTTCGTACCACCAAGCGTGACCACTACAGACCATCTCTAGATTCACGTTGAGTCCTTCTGCTGTGTACAAGACTCCAACTAAACGCCCGTACCTGTCAGTGTCCTTCTCCTCAACAAAGACCTTGGCTTTAATCAGTGCATCCAAAGCACGAGTAGCTTGCTTACCGTAAGGCTGGTCGCGCTCTGGTGTATCAATCCCATGTAAGCGGACACGTGTTTTATCCATGAGGACAATGGTGTCTCCGTCTACAACTCTGTCTACTTTGACCCACTTGGCTTCTTCAGGGATGCCGCTAGGTCTGTCCGCTGCCCAAGCGAAGCAAAGTAGCGACGCAAGCGTGAGACCTGTAATCGTATGCGCGAATTTCATTCTTTTGGTAAAGAAACGCGGCCCTTTATAAAAAGCAGCAGGCCGATAGTCGCAAGATTGACCACAGTCCAAACCTCGCGCCCCAAATGCAGCGGAGCAAAGGGGTTATAGATCACCGCGGTAATGCCTAGCACCCAAGCTAAACCCTGCTCGTTTGATTGAGAGGCTGTGTACGCGAGGTAGGCAAAGAATCCGCACATACCCACACGCAGGAGCATGTAGTAGGCGTAGGGCAATGGCAGAAGTGCGGCACCCAGCGCAATCATTGAGGCCGTTAGCAGTCTAGGGTCGACTTTCAAATCACACCTGACCACTCATGACTCGACATTTGAGTACTTCCAATCATCTAACGGGTTAGCTGAGGTCAGCATCAGTTATCCACCCCAACTTAGCAAACAGTAGATTGGGTATACCCACAAAGACAAAAGCAAGAGGGACAACCAAAATCATTAGGAGGCCAGTGGCATAAGCAATGAAGGCGGCTATCGTTCCAATAATGGTCGAGTCCAACCATTCTCCAACAATGACGCCAACTGCTAAAAATGCGGTTATTTTAATAACGACATGCATCGCCACTATGTAACCCATCCATATCTTTTTCACTGTTACTTCCCCTTAGTGAGACATCAGGCTCGTCGTTCTGAAACGGATTCACCGCCTATTACTGAGCTACTGGCTTGTTACTCTCGTAGCTTATCAATTACGCTCCTTGGCAGAGTAACCTAAGGACCGAAACCCATCCCAAGTGTTGTTTGCCTGGCCAGATACATAGCAAAGACAGCCCAACCGACGAACAGAAAGGTTCCGATTAGTCCGTCGTCCAGCCAATCTGGAATCTCAATATCCAGCTTGTCAGCACCATTGGCTAATAAAACCCAAGGAGTCGCGATGTATGCGAAGGCAATAGCGGCATCAGCAAGATTCCAAAGTAAGTTCATTTATGAGTCCCACGTCATGAAGGTTACCGTCTGTCGCAACAGTTCGCACTTGATGAACATATCATGAGAGATCGCAGCTCCTGAAGATTGACTGAACGCGTCAAAGGCTTGACAGAAGATGCCAACTGACCACCTATGACGTTCCAGAGCATTACCTAACTTGGCAGACTAGTTGGACAGCGGTGGGCTGGAGGGCTGCTGGTACAACATCCTTGTAAGACTAAGGGGCCTGAAATATTGGCTCCTTATTTTATTTTGGGGGTATGATCCGGTCAAGTCAGAGATTTTGAGAGGGCGATCAGGATGAGATCACGGCTCGCTATTGCCGCACTGCTGGCACCAGTTCTCGCGTCCGCTGACCCTTTCCAGCCATTTAATAAGCCTGTTTCAATCGGTTGGTGGAAGGCATCCTGTAAAGACGCCTACGTGACTAACCCAGAACGTGGTTATGCCAAAGGTTATTGCCACGGCGTAATGCTGGCCTACATGAACGAACTGGATCAGTGGTGCGTCCCTGATGGCATTGTGTGGGCCGAAGTTGAAGATTACATCGCCATGTCCGTCGTAGAGGCTAATCTTGACCCCTTTTCCACCATGAACATTGGCGAATGGATAGGGTCGGCAATGTCAGTGAAGTGGCCCTGTGACGACACCGTCAATAAGAGCGTCGTTACCGACCCAGAACTCATTGAGCGATTGAACGAACTTTCCAATGAATAAATTTCCGTTATTCGTTTATTCCTTATTTGCTCTTCTACTGATGTCAGTAGAAGTGAGAAGCCAGCTACTACCGTACTCGGATGAGGCGAGCACATATCCATTCTCAATGGGGATTGACGAGATATTTGCGCCCAGAGAGACCCCTTTGCAAAGTCATGAATATGAACTGGGTTATCTGCGCTGTGCAGGTTTGCTCATGTTACTGGGAGGGCAAAAGTTGTACGACGGTTTGGCTGTAGATGAGCGCCTTAACGACGAGAAGATCAATACGCTTGGCATAACCGCCGCTATGTATGGGGGCATCGTGTTCGACGACTCAATGACTGCTGATGAGGTCATGGCCATTACCACCCAGCATTTCGAGAGCAAAGGTAGAAACCTAATGCTCGAATACGCCGACTGGATTAACGCTCACGACATCCGCGCGGCAGACAGTGATCGATATAGAGACCACCCCTTAACTAAAGACCGCGACTTCTGCGACAAGATAGCCGTGGGCTTGATTCAAAAATATGAGGCGGTGGGTAGCTGAGACAACTTCCTTGTAAAACTAAAGGGGCCTGAAATATTGGCTCCTTTTTTACTTTCGTGTTAGCTTTTTCATCATGAGACTTTTGGCTGTTTGTTCTGCTTTATTAAGCTTTGCTATTGCACCTCCCAGCTATCCATCACAAGAAGACAACCCGGATTACCTACTGCAGGGAATATCAGCAATGAGGGCGGCAGCAGAAGGTAAACGGCTTAACTCTGACGATGCTCAAGCTTACGGATATACAGCTGGGCTAATCATTGGTATTTCAGATTCATTAAATACTTTTGACATTATCTGCACCCCGGACCAACAGACGATTTTGGACAAGGCCTCATCATTGGAGGCGTACTTAACCGGTGCAGGGTATGAGGCACTTCTAAAGCAGTTTGCAGATTTGCCAAGTGGCAGCGAGGGTGTGGATGAATCTGTGATGGTCATGTTTGCGCTACGAGATGCCTACCCCTGCGATACGTGACTGTCCACGCAAGATGAGCATCTTGAGTAGCATCAATAACACGAGGCTTTTTACAGATGGTTACGCAAGCGGTGGTGCTGATTATTTTTGATTAACGAGTAGCAGCTTTGGTCTCTGTAGATTCTTGCAGCGAACATAGACCGGTCTTCCACGGTGCAGCCCAAGTCTTCGTGAACTGCGACGATTTACTTGAATGTACTTTGACCGTAACATCTGAAAACGATCTCTAGTCAGAGGTATCATTCAGCGATGTGGATAAAGTTAACCATTTTCTTAATATCTGCGGCTTTGGTTGGATGCACCGCTGCAAGAATTGATAGCGCGGCGAGCTACCACAATAAGGCGGCTCCATACGTCAAACTTGAAATGTCGGAGGGAAGCTTCGTGGAACTCATGGAGCCTGCGTTAGACGCCTCAACTAGCGGTAGAACCGGTCGCATCCCCAAAAGATATTCAAAGGGGGGCGACATGTATGTGGTCTATTTTTTAAGAGTCGCAAGGGTGCCAGACGATCTCAACACTGACGACGAATTCCAGCCATACACCTTTCAGAACGGCCGCTTAATAGCAATTGGCTGGGATTATCTGGGCGGACCTTCATACACTTCGCAAGACCTAGTTAAGCGACGGGCCTCTGCGAATAAGACACAGGTGACAGTGGAGAACAACAGTAGCGGTGGCAACAAATTGTTTAAGCCTTACTGCCCGCCTAGCAAATACCCAATATATGGTTGCCCTTAGCCCACGCCAGTAATCGTTGTCGACTGATGGTTGAAGTACTTCACGCGCAAGGCGGTTTTTTCAAATTCAGCTTTTAAGTATCTCAGCAGGATCATCTGTATTAACGACAGGCGATAGCCCCCCCCCCCGCCTATGTAAAAAGGGGCACCCTAAGCCTGCAATTGTGACCACAAATGTGACCACATTTATAACAATTGGAGAAAATAGCGGCCTGTATACCGCATCAAATATGAGCATTTAAAGGGTCTTCTTATGCGGTTTAGTGCCTCTCCTGGGCACCACTTATCAGAGCGCTCCGCAGCCGCCTCACCTCATTGAGGCAAAGCTAGCGGCTGTAGCGTGCCAAGTATTGCGCTCCCGTGAGCTGCTACGCAGAGGCGGGAAGACTCGGTGATGAGGTCGCTCGGCAAGAGAGTCGTAGCACGACCTGAACGATAAGACGACGAAATGAGCATACCCAGCATACCTTGGCACGCACGCTGAGAAAGCGTGAGTCATCGAGTAGACAAACTCACCCCCCAAAGACAGCGTGGTGCATCAAGCGCCCCGGCCACAAGGTGAAAAGACCCGTCACCAAGAGGGCAAGCACATAGAGCGACACCATCCACCCCTTATGTTGGCGAATATTCCCCACGCGCGCGTGATACACCGCGATCACTAAACAAAGCAGCGTCCACACACTCAGCAGATGAATCGGGCTAAACCCGCGCCATGTTTGAATCGTATTAATAAAAAAAGAAGAGATGGCCACGTACGTCATCAGGGCTACCCAAAGCCACCCCAACCACCGATGCGCGGACGTACCCTTGGCTAAGGCTAACTGAATGCCACCTATTAGCACGGCGAGCAGGGCCAACACAGTGTGACTGGGTATCGGCGTGGCTGCGGTCGCTAAAAAGTCCATTTTTATCTCAAAAAGTCACTCACATCCCCGTCTTTCAGATCGGCACTCGTGTCCTTATGGTGAGCTGAGTCGCGAGCTGAGCTAGGCGTTGAGTTGTCTCCTGGGTGGTGAGTTGGCTCATGGTGCAGATCGTGAGCCTGATCGCTTAAATCGAGGGCCTTGGGCCGCTTAGACACCATCCAGCGGTTGATCACGAGCATACAAGTCATCACCACCGCGACAAAGCCAAGCGTAAACAAAATGAAAAACATGCCCAGCTACCTTTAGGTTCGTGATCGCGTTAACCAGACCCACTGTAGCAGCACACCGATGACAAAAAGCGCCAGAAACGCCAAGTGAAAACTCTGCACCAATGGCGCATCCATCGAATCCACAAACGGGTCACCGACGGGCAGACGCCTCAAAAAGTCAGTGATAGCAGGAATCATGTGGAACAGTATCGTGGCCGAATAGGCGCCTGTTTGCAGATAAATTGACCACTTACCAAACGGGTTTACCGTTTCTAAAACGTAGCCGGCAAGCAGCGCCGCTAGGGTCATCAGCGCCAGTAAATGGCCCACGCCAAAGCCACCTTGGTTATAAATGGCCAGTGCGGAGCCCGCAACCACTAGCGTCAGCAAAAGATACGCCCGTCCTGCTGAGTCACGCGCGCGAATAATACGGTGGCAGTACAGCGCATAAAAAGCAGTGCAAATGGCTATGACACCCATGATGGTATGGAACCATCCCAGTAAGGTCATTGAGGGCAAAGGGTTTCTCCTATCGCGTGTTTAGCGGGGGGCTTCATCAGCTCTGTTGGTAACACAAATGTCTCAGGCATTGTGCTGCACTGAGTTTACGGCCTCGGTGATGCGAACGCACCAGCAAATTCTCCGACAAACACGGCGAAGAGCGTGGGGGATTGTCCTAGCAAATCCGCCACCGTGGCGGTCTGCTCGTCCAGAGACCCCGCTGCGATCTCACCAAACAACTCGCAGACCGCGTCTAACTGCCATGGTGATTGGATAAACTGCGCCAGGACATCACGAAAGGCTTCTGGCGTCTGTTCAATGTATTCGATGCGACGTTGCAAAACCGTACTCATTTGCTCGGCCACATCGTGAAAACTCAAAAGCTCAGGCCCGGTAAGTCGATAGATCTGCTGTTCATGTCCATCCTCTGACAACACCCGCGCCGCCACCCGTCCGACGTCGCGGGCGTCTATCATGGCAGTTTTAGCGCACCCTAAAGGCAACGCGAAGGCGCTTGCACGACTGACAGACGCGGCGTACATCAGCATATTCTGCATGTAGTAGTTGGGGCGTAAAAAGGTCCAATCTAGCTTCAATCCTGCAATGTGTTGCTCTGTTTCAAAATGATTTTTAGGTAACACCGCCCTAGCGTCGGAAGCCGCCTCCATCGACGAGACTTTGACCAAGTGCGCCACACCCGCGTCGGCGGCCACTGTGGCAAAACGTTGCTCGAGCTCAGCCTGATCAGGGTGATTTCCCATCACGATTAGTGCTCGGGTGACCCCCTTCACGGCACGCGACACTGAATCCGGATCGGTAAAATCGCCGACCACTACCTCGACACCGTCGCCCGCATGCTCGAACTTATCGGCGTCTCGTATGAAAGCCCTAAACGGCACGCCTTGGCTCAGCAACTCAGCTGCTGCGGCTTTGCCAACTCGGCCTGTTGCCCCGGTCAATAAAATCATCGCGCCCTCTTGAGTCATCAATCTGGTGTCTGGTCTTGCACGCTCAGTATCGTTCGGCAAGCAGCCTCTGTGACCATCATACAAGTAAAGTTGGAATCGTTAGCTGTCGTGGTCGATGTTTTCAATGATCGCGCCATCACCATTCATTGGGCGCTCTCCCTCAGCGCACCGTCGTGCTCGATCACCCACAACTGTGATAGCGTCTCCGCAACACAATAATAGTGATGGACGCATTGGTCGCTTGATATGCCTCAGGGACTGCGCAACGACACAACGGCAACGCCACTCGCTACCACTGTTGAACCAGAGCGCCCATCATGGTGACAGTGTCCGGTTCAGCGGTTCGCGGTCGCGCCGGCTTTTCTCGCTGCGAACGTTATCGCTATTGGCTAAGACGTCGCTGGAATAGCGACCTACCGCAGTGCACGTTTATCGGGCTCAATCCCTCCACCGCCGACGCCCGCACTAATGATCCCACCTTGCGACGCTGTATTAACTTTGCCGATCAATGGGGTTATGGCTCCCTCTTACTGGTCAATTTGTTTGCATTGCGATCGACGGATCCTCGCGCGTTACGCTTATCTACCGACCCACAGGGCCCGCGCGCGAATGAGTGGCTGCGCCGCGCCTCGCGAGAGTCGGCACTGGTAATTGTCGCATGGGGTAATGGGGGCCACCTCCTTGATCGGGCCAACGGTGCGTTACCGTGGATCGAAAACCCGCACTGCTTGGGCCTCACGGCCAGCGGCATGCCCAAGCACCCCCTGTATTGCCTGAAAACCAGTCAACCCTGTGCCTGGTACAAACCACCCCACTGGTCATAAGGGCCACTGAGACAAACGGCGCGGAGCGTTAATTGGCCGACCCAATAGTCTGTCTGAACGGATTACTCACAACGGCGCGTTCACTAACGGCGCATCCACAAACAACGTCGTCGCTAACCAATCACTTTCGGTCGAAAAACTGGCGACGAGCCTAAATTTCGATATGCTCAAGAGCTGGGGTAAAGGATTACTCCGTCCTCATCCCATCGAGGATCACTCATTGAATAAGGATGTTGATATGGCAACTGTAAATTCCAACGCACATGACACTCACAGCACTGATCACCCGCTGGCTGATTTGCCGCTTTATTTACAACAACGACCGCACCCCGTAACGCAACAGGCGCCCCACGCATCACAACTCACATCACAACTCACATCACAACTCACATCACAACTCACATCACAACAGGCAGAAACGCAGTCACGATCGCACACAAGCCGCGGCTTCGCCGAGTGGCCCCTGCCTCTCCTTGAACAACGGCGGCGCATGCCAAGGCCAAACGTGCCCGTTACCTTGTCCATCGCAATCACCAACAAGGCACCTCACGAGCTATCGCGAACCACCCTAACCGTTATCGATCTGTTGCTGAATGGTGACCTGCTGCGATTACGCTCTGAGGAGGTAGCCGACACCTTGCATATTAGCCCCACCACATTGCGCCGCCGGCTGCGTGCCGATGGGACGCACTACCAGAGCATTCTCGATCACATTCGCCGGCATCGTTGCACGCTGCAGCTCGAAAAAAGGTGGCTTCCGGGTAAATGCGTTGCTTGGGAGCTAGGGTATGCAGAGGTGAATAGTTTTTACCGCGCATTCCGGCGCTGGACCGGGCATAACTACAGCGATCTAAAACGGCTGTACCTCTAGCTCACATCCGATCAATCTTCTGTTCGCGCTGCGAAGTACCCCAAACGATCGTAAACCCAATACCCGACCCACTCGTGAATCGCCCGGGTAGAACGGCCTAACCGCTCTACTGTTGGCAGCCAACCCGGGACAGGGCCAACGCGCAGTGGCATTTGATGGTCGGTTGCCACCGCTGTAACGGCAAAACCTTGCGCCACAAAGACCGCCGATGCGCGACGCATATGGCTGGCACTGGTGACTAACAAAATGTGCTGGATATCTCGCGGATACAATAACGCGTAAGTTTGCTGCCCGTTCTCTCGCGTGTTTCGGCTCTCCGATTCTTGCACCAAGGCATCACGAGGAATACCAATGGACGCGAGCTTTTTGGCCATCAGATGCGATTCAGTTAACGCCCCCTCTACCCGTGTTCCACCCGAGAGCACCAACAGCGGCGCTTTAGCAGCGCGATATAATGTAGCGGCGCGCCAGAGACGATCTGCGGCATGGTTTAAATCGCCGTCCCGACCAAAGCGCGTTTCACCATTGATCGCTCCACCCATAACAACGATGGCTTCTGCGTCAGGCAGTTCTTCGTCGGTAAACGCGGGGTATGCGGCCTCGAGTGGCGTCATCAGTGTGCTCGCACCCCACTCTGTTGAGCAAAAGTAAAGCCACAGCACCGCGATCAGCGTGAGCAAACTGGCGCGAGTGGCGCCCCCGCGCCGTCGCAATAGGACAGCCACAAAGAGACATAACAGACTGAAAGAAAGCGGGTAAATCAGCAGCGTCGCGATTTTGCTCAGCAGCAGCATGGGTCACTAACCAAAAGGGTGCCGCAAGACAATGGTTTCTTCACGATCAGGCCCGGTGGAAATAATATCGATGGGCGCACCAACGAGTTCCTCAAGGCGAGCAATGTAAGCCTGAGCAGCCTTTGGCAGTGCATCGAGTGATCTAAGACCAACCGTCGAGTCGCTCCAGCCCGGCACAACCTCATACACTGGCGTCACGTTCTCGTAATCGATCGCATCAATCGGATTGGCGACTGACTCTCCCGCCTCGTTAGCGTAACCAACACAAATGGCTATTTCATCGAGACCGTCAAGCACATCGAGCTTCGTTAAACACAGCCCCGATAAAGAGTTGATATTAACGGCTGTGCGCACCGCAACCGCATCGAACCAACCACATCGTCGAGCCCGGCCCGTGGTGGCACCAAATTCATGTCCGCGCGCTGCTAGCTGGGCGCCGGTGTCATCAAATAGCTCCGTCGGAAAAGGCCCCGCGCCCACACGAGTGGTATAGGCTTTGGTAATCCCGAGTACATAATCCAAATAAAGCGGCCCAAAACCGGATCCTGTGGCGGTGCCGCCAGCCGTGGTGTTAGAACTGGTCACAAAAGGATACGTACCATGATCAATATCGAGCAGCGATCCTTGAGCCCCCTCAAATAGCAAGCGCGCGCCCTGTGCGCGGTATTCGTGTAAGAGCGCGGTCACGTCTGCCATCATGGGCAGCAACCGCTCTCCGTGCGCCAGCGCCTCATCTAAAACAGCGGGCAGCGCTAATGTTTTCACACCGTAATAATGCGCCAGAACATGATTGTGGTAATCCAGTACCTCTTCCAAAACACTCGCGAAACGAACGGGGTCGCGTAGATCGCCTACGCGCAATGCTCGTCGCGCCGCTTTATCTTCATAGCAGGGCCCAATACCGCGACCCGTCGTGCCAATTTTTTGATCGCCACGGCGCGCTTCGCGAGCTTGATCGAGGGCAACGTGATACGGCAGGATCAAAGGGCACGCCGCAGAAATCTTCAGCCGATCGCGCACTGGAATACCACTTGCCTCAAGGGCATCCACTTCTTTCAACAGCGCCTCGGGCGAGAGCACCACGCCATTGCCGATAAGGCACTGGACCTTAGATCGCAATACACCGGATGGAATCAGGTGTAAGACGGTTTTTTCGCCGTCAATCACTAGCGTATGGCCAGCATTATGGCCGCCTTGAAAACGCACCACTGCGTCAACCTGCTCCGTGAGCAGATCCACTATTTTTCCCTTGCCCTCGTCGCCCCACTGCGTGCCGAGTATCACCACATTGTGGCTCATTCAGACACCTCATTGGCTGCCACAACAACCCACTCGCCTGCCTGATTTACCAACGACGCTACCCCGTTCACTTCCGTATTCGATTCCAAATCAACCATGACGATTCGTCCCTCTGCCCGCAAGGCCGAAATCTTTGCGAGTAACGCGGGGTCCTCTGACCGCGGCGCCACAATGGGGGGCGGCTCAGGGCTGGGGGGCGCTATCGCATCGACCAGCGCTTTCAGGTCAATGGCAAAACCGGTGGCGGGCCGATTCCGCCCAAATACCGCACCGATACTGTCGTAACGACCCCCCTTAGCAACTGACGACCCTCGCCCCTCTATATACACCGCAAAAACCAGACCGGTGTGGTAGCGGAAGCCCCGCAGTTCGGTGAGGTCCACATAAATCGATACCCCTGGGCAAACCTGCCTGACCCGCGCCAATACGGCTTCTAAATCGTCAAGGGCGGCGACGATAACGGGATTGTCGGGAAACATTGAGCGAGCGGTATCAATAACCTCCGCTGCACCATGCAGGCTGGCAAGCTGCGTGAGTTTGGTGGCGACCTCGGGTGCCAACTGCGCTGCCAATCGCTCGATATCCGGCGCGGACTTTCGCTGAAGTGCGTCGAATATCTGCTGCTCGATGTCTGCCTCTAACGCCAAGTCTGAGAACAGCGCGTCGTAAATACCGATATGACCGATATCCAGCGTCAGCGGAGATTGAACCTGAGCGCGCTCAAGAGTCGACAGCAACAGCGTAACGATCTCGATATCAGCATCAATTGAGGCGCTACCAAACAGCTCCGCGCCCAGCTGAATGGGGGCCCTGCCCCCTACGACGGCTTGTGGCACACTCTGCAAAGTAGAACCTACATAGCATAAGCGCGTCACGCCCTCCTCCCCCAAACTGTGGGCGTCCATCCGCGCTACTTGAGGCGTGATGTCGGCACGCACGCCCAGCATACGCCCGCTCATACGGTCACTGAATTTACAGGTGACGAGATCAAGATCGGCGCCAAGGCCAATCAACAACGAATCCGTGAATTCAACGAGTGGAGGGACTACATACCGATATCCCCAGGTCTCGCAATGATCTAACAGACCACGACGCAAGGTTTCTAAGCGACCGGCCCGTTCGGGCAACAGCTCGTCAATACCCTCTGGCAGTAGCCAGCGATTTTCGTTGCTCATGGTGGAATTCCGTCAGGGTGTTTCTGTTGATATCTTTCCGGAAAAGGATATCACAGCGAGATGTCGCTGAGGGGGGGACATCGCCCCCCCTCATTATTCACACCTTGTTTACTCGCCAGCCTGAGGATTGCGAAGATATTGGAAAAACTGGCTGTCTGGCTGTAACAACATGACATCACTGCCAGAGCCGAAGGTCTCTCTATAGGCTTGCAGACTGCGCACGAATGAGTAGAACTCCTTGTCCTGATTGAAGGCCTCGGCATAAATTCGTGTGGCCTCAGCATCACCATTACCCCGAATAATCTCTGCATCGCGAAACGCGTTGGCCTCTATCACTGTGACCTCGCGATCGGCGGCTGCCCGAATGCCCTCTGCCAGTTCCTTACCCTCGGACCTCAGCTCACGTGCTTCCTTTTCGCGCTCTGCGTTCATCCGCCTATAAACCGACTCCGACACATCAGGGGGCAAGTCGATCTTCTTGACGCGCACATCGATCACTTCTACACCTAGCTCTTCGTTAGCCACCTCATTGAGCTGAGCAGCAATGGCCAGCATCAGTTCATCGCGCTGCCCGGATACCACCTCTTGGACCGTGCGAACCGCTACCTGGTTACGCAGTCCGTCGTTAATGCGCTGAGCCAACAATCCTGCGGCGCGATTTTCCTCGCCGTTTGTTGCGGTGTAGTACTTCGCGGTGTCCGTCACACGGAACTTCGCGTAGGAGTCGACGATGAGTGCCTTTTTCTCCTGAGTGAAAAATCGCTCGGGGCTGCTATCGACCGTCAATATACGACCATCGAACTTTCGCACACTATTCACAAATGGCACTTTTAAGTGCAAACCGGGCAACAGATTGGGGTCTACCACCTCACCGAACTTGAGCAACACACCGCGCTCTGTCTCGCGAATCACGTAGATACTATTTGAGAGTGTGACCAGCACAATGGCCACCAACAGACCTGCAAGAGTTTGTTTACTCATGATTAACGCCCTCCTCGTCGTGTTGCGGCAGCATCGAGATCACGACGCAATTGCTGAGTCACCTGATCAGAAATTTCGCGCAGATCACGCTCAGTCACACCATTACGTGATGAAGCACTCCGTGATTGACCCGCGTTAGGCACCATTTTATCGAGCGGGAGGTACAACACATTGTTTCCTCCATCGACATCCACCATCACTTTGTTGGTGTTAGCGAGCACTTCCTGCATAGTATCCAGATACAGCCGTTCCCGTGTCACCTCGGGTGCCTTGCGGTATTCCGTCAAGAGTTGATCAAAACGTTGCGCTTCACCGTCAGCTCTCGCGATGACTTGATCGCGGTACGCATTGGACTCTTCGAGCACACGCTGCGCGCCACCACGCGCCTCCGGGACAATGCCGTTAGCGTACGACTGCGCTTCATTCTTGACGCGCTCTTCGTCTTCTCGCGCTTTGATCACGTCATCGAATGCCCCTTGTACCTGAGCAGGCGGTTTAGATTCGTCAATGTTGATCTTCGACACTAATATGCCCGTGGCATAGTCATTGAGGTATTGCTGTAGTCGGTCGCGCACATCAAATCCGATTGCTGCACGACCCTCTGTGAGTGCCAGATCCATGGTGGTGCCGCCGACGACATGGCGCAGGGCACTTTGGGCCGCGTGTTGCAGTGACACTTCTGGATCACGCACCTGCAATACAAAGTCCTTGGGATTATCAATCACGTACTGCACCGACATACTGACTTCGACAATATTTTCGTCTTGCGTCAGCATCACTTCCCGCAGCCCAGAGGCGCGAACCTTTGTGGTGTTCACCGTGATCACCTCGTCGATCAGCGGCGGATTCCATTGGAGGCCCGGCGTCAACGTTGAGTGGTACTCACCAAAACGGAGAACGACAGCGCGCTCCTGCTCATCTAGCTGATAAACCCCCATCAGGGCCCATACCAGTAATGCACCGCCAAAAACCACGCTTAGCAATCCACCGGATAAGCCTCCTTTGGCCGGTCCCTTGCC
>JAOHHD010000022.1 GCA_028117185.1 Luminiphilus sp. | reverse complement strand
CAACGCGTAGGCCGAGTCAGTGGGGTAGACGACCACCCCCCCTCCCTGAATGATTGCCACCGCCTGATTAATGAGGCGGGCCTGGGGCGTCTCGGGATGAACTGCAAAAAACTGGCTCATATCACTGCCTCGTGCGCATGGGGGGCACTGTTTGCACAGCGCGTGTACTCCGTCGCTCGCTCCAGATACCGCTATCAACAACGTGCCCTATGGCGAGCGCGTTTCCGGTGGCGTTAGCGTTATCTATACTGTTTCCCAAACGCCCATACCCTCCGGCATCTCTGTGATGCTCACGCCTAAACCCGCCCCATAAGGCGAGTCACGATGAAAATCCGAACCAACAGAAACACGCAAGTCGCGGTCAGAAGCCAGCCGCCACAACTGCTCTACGTCATCCGCCTTGGGCCGCCCATTAATCACCTCAATGGCACCGCCTCCTGCTTCACAAAACGCATCGGCCAGCGCGCGTAGGCGCGTCGCTGTCATGCGGTAATGCAGTGGGTGAGCCAGCACTGCCACTCCCCCAGACCGAGTGATCACCTCAACGGTGTCCTGAAGACTCGGCCACAAGATAGAAATATCTCCCGGCTTACCACTGCCGAGAAATCGTTTGAATGCTGCCTGCTCACTGGCCACGTGCCCTGCTAACACCATCCATCGCGCGAAGTGTGGACGACCAATTTGCGCATCTCTTGCAACCGCCAAGGCACCCTCGAGCGCCCCCTGCATACCCGCGCGTTCAAGACGGTGAGCAATGCGCTCAGCCCGGTCTTTACGCGCGGCATCCAATACCACTAGGTGTGCCTTCATCTCTGCCGCCTGCACCCGGAAGCCTAACCCCACAACATGAATACCGACTCGACCCCACTGGCACGATAGCTCCACACCACTGATCAACTCTAGGTCGGGCGGGCAATCCTGATAAACGCTGAGATAACCTTGTACCGTGTCGTGATCGGTCAAAGACAAACGGCTGACGCCTTCCTTCGCTGCTCGTTCGACCAGAGCTGAGGCAGAAAGCGCACCATCGGAAGCGGCACTATGTGTGTGGAAGTCTATCAAGGCAATCTCTACACTGCGCTCAATCTGGGTGGCAAACCGCCCTTGAGCTGAGAAGGAGAGCGGGATTGTCTAACATAGCAACGACGAAGGCGAGCGCTAGCGCGCTGAATCAGACGACTTCATGAAACAAATCTTAGAATTTCTGCCAATAGTGCTATTTTTTGGCGCCTACCAGATGGATGGCGAGACGCTGACGCTGGGGGCTTGGTCGCATACCTTCGACGGCATTTTCAGCGCAACCGCAGTATTGATGATGGCCACCGTCGGGGTCTGGCTTGTCATGCTGGCTATGACAAGACGAAACGATAAGCGGCTCATGTGGATGATGGTAGCGGTCGTCGTTTTTGGAACGGCAACCCTAGTACTCCGCGATCAACGATTCATTCAATGGAAACCGACGGTCTTCAATTGGGTGTTAGCAGCGCTCTTTTTCGGCTCTCAATTTGTGAGTGACAAAACCTTACTCGAGCGACTGCTGGGCCAACAGTTGGTCCTTGCTGCGGTCATTTGGAAACGTCTGAATGCGCTGTGGGTAACAAACTTTATCGCAGTTGGGGCACTCAACATTTACGTAGCCTACCAATACGAGGAGGCTTTTTGGGTATCCTATAAGCTCTATTCCAGTATTGGTTTCACGGTGCTGTTGATGTTGCTCACCATACTCATCGTGGCACCCCATTTGAAATCGGTAGAGCAGGACACTGACCCAACACGAGATTCATCATGACACTATCCATTATCGCTAGACGCTCGGCCCTCATGCTGTCACTCCTGTCGTGCTGTTGGGCCGCCACCGCGTTGGCTCAAGAGACGCGATACATCAGCGATATGGTGCTGGTTCCGGTTCGCAGCGGCCCAGGATCTGAATACCGCATCACCAATCGTGGACTCCCCTCCGGTACAGTCCTGATCGTTTATGGCGAGAGCGATGATGGTGGTTGGATCGACGTGGAAAGTCCGGGGGGTACCCGAGGGTGGATACCTGCGCAGTATCTTCAGTCAGATCCGCCCGCCGCGCTGCTCATCAATGACCTCAGAGTGGAGCTGGAACAATTCCGAAGCGAACGAAATCGATTAGTTAGCCAACTTGACGAAAGTTCATCTGAAGCACAAGAAGCTGGTGGCATGGTGGAACAGCTGGAGAGCGCACTCGAAACCACTCGCGCTGAGCTCACTGAAATCAAACGCGTCTCAGCGGCAGCGATCGAACTGGATCTGATGAACCAGCAGCTGGTCGCTGAGCTAGAGTCGGAAAGATCCGAAGCGGATCTGCTGCGCTTGGAAAATGTGCGATTACGAGAGCGTATTAGCAACAATCAAATGCTGGACGGTGCTTTAGCCGTTCTACTCGGAGTCATTTTGGCTGTGATTACACCGCGACTGTGGCCTAGAAAAAGACGACAAGACGGCTGGTCTTAATCAAGGAGAACGACATGAATTCATATCCCGCTTGCTTGCGCCCACTGAGCGCCCTGCTCGTCGCCTTATGGCTGAGTATCGGGGCGTTAAATGTGTTCGCCGAGACGTCGCCGGACGCGAACCCCAAAGTGCTCGTGAAAACCACTGACGGTGACATTACGGTTGAGCTGTTCGCAGATAAATCCCCCATTACCGTCGAGAATTTCCTGCGCTATGTCGATGATGGCTACTATGACGGCACCGTGTTTCATCGAGTCATCAGCAACTTCATGATTCAAGGCGGCGGCTTCACCTCTGCGCTGGAAGAAAAGCCGACTCGCGCCCCCATTGTCAATGAATCTCGCAATAAGCTGCATAACACTCGCGGCACGCTCGCCATGGCGCGCACTAACGATCCCAATTCTGCGACGGCTCAGTTCTTCATCAATCAACGTAGCAACTTACGACTCGATTGGACGCCCAGCAGTGAGGGCTATACCGTCTTTGGTGAGGTGGTCGACGGCATGCAGGTGGTCGATATCATCTCGCTATCCGACACGGGCCCCGCGCCCGCCAAAACAGCTGCTGGCGCCACCACTTTTCAAGACGTCCCTGTCAAACCCGTTTCGATTTTATCCATTAGCCGCATCACGCCATGACACAGCTCAGTATCAATCTCAATAAAATAGCGCTGATTCGCAATGCTCGTGATACGGAGCATCCTGATCCCTGCGAGTTCGCGGCGAGCGTGATTCAAGCGGGAGCGCACGGCATTACCGTGCACCCAAGACCAGATCAACGACATATCAGAGCGGAGGATTGTGTCCGACTGGCCACTATAGGCGGCACCGAACTCAATATTGAAGGCAATCCCTTTGCGGCAACACAGCCCGCTCCGCGCGCGGGCATTGGGGATTATCCTGGGTTCTTGGCATTGATCGAGAGAATCCGGCCTGAGCAGGTGACGCTGGTGCCGGATGGCGATGATCAACTGACCTCTGATCACGGCTTTGATATCACTCGTGATGGCGATCGTTTACTCCCTGTTGTTGAGCAATTGAAGGGCTGGGGGTGTCGCGTCAGTTTATTTATGGACCCCGACCCCGCACAAATCAGTCTGGTGCGTGCGCTCGGCGCAGACCGCGTTGAGCTGTATACCGAAAGCTATGCTCGCGCCCACGAGCGTGGCGACTTTGGATCGTCACTCACCCAATTTCAGGAGGCGGCAGCTGAAGCGACGCTTCATGGCTTGGGTATCAATGCGGGGCACGATCTTAACCTGAGCAACCTGCCTGATTTTCACATTGACGCGTTATTAGAGGTCTCGATAGGGCACGCTTTTACCATCGATGCACTGCGCTACGGTGTGACCGACGCGATCGCTCGCTACCTGCAGGCCCTGGACACTGTCGGTTGTTTCTGACGGCCAGGACAAGCCACCCTTTGAATCTCACAGTAGACCCGACACCGCCCTACCTCGTGCCTCACTCGAAGGAGCCGATTCGATTGCTTTACCGAGATGAGCATCTGCTTATTGTCGATAAGCCTACTTTACTGCTGAGCGTACCCGGACGACATCCTTTCAATCACGACTGCCTGCTAAAACGATTGGATCGACAGTATCCCGGCGTGAATGCAGTCCACCGCCTTGACCTCGATACCTCTGGCGTGATGGTCGTACCTCGCAACAAGGCAGCGCTATCTGAATTGGCTCGACAGTTCCAAGCAAGACGAGTCCACAAGACCTACTTCGCTCGCGTTGCGGGCCGCCTATTGCCGGATACGGGCGAGATCACACTACCCCTGACGCGCGATTGGCCCAACAGACCAAAACAAAAAGTGTGTTTCACGAGTGGAAAATCCGCTCTGACTCGATGGCGCGTAGTGGCAAGGGAAGACAAATCGACCATTGTCGAACTTTTCCCCGTAACAGGACGGTCGCATCAACTGCGTATTCATTTGAAAGAAATTGGGCATCCGATTTTAGGCTGCGATTTTTACGCGCCAGAGGAGGTACTGAATGCCTCACCGCGGCTGTTGCTCCACGCGACCCGTATCGCATTTCGCCATCCAATTTCCGGCCAAAAGCTAACGGCCCACTCACCACCGAGATGCATTTACGCTGGAGCATAATGGACCATTTTTCGGTGCACGCTGGATGCATTACCATACGTCTCATCTTGCTGGGGAGAATGTTGTGATTTCCTGTAACCAAGCGGATCGAGAAATGGTTATTGTGGTGAAACCCAATCATTCTGCGACCTGGCACCAAAATTTATGGCTACTCGCGGCCCTCGCCGTCCCCTCTCTGGGTGCGGGCATTGGCTTTGCCCTATTGGGTGCTTGGCCGATTCTACCGCTGGCTGGATTAGAGCTGACGGCACTCGCCGGCGCGCTGTACTGGGTCAACTGGAAACTCGAATACCGACATGTCATTTATTTTCAGGCCGATAGTGTGACCATTGACAAGGGGTACTTTGTACCGAAGCGAACCTGGCACTTTACGCGAGCAGACGCGGCGCTGAGAGTGACACCAGAAACTCACCCGTGGCAGGGACCTGAACTCAGCATTCACGACAAAGTGTCTGAAACATCAATCGGAGATTTTCTTAACCGCGAAGAATCCCTCGAGTTACTGACACTTCTGAGAAAAGAACTGCCCGTCCGAACACACAGCAACGCCAGCGCCATCAACGCCTAACACTATGAGGGATACTGCTATCCAAACGACTGACAGAGCAAAGGTAGGGTTCATTTCATTAGGATGCCCAAAGGCCTTGGTTGATTCGGAGCGAATCCTCACACAACTTCGTATCGAAGGTTATGACATCACGGCTGAATACGAGGATGCCGGTGTCGTTATTGTGAATACCTGTGGGTTCATTGACGCGGCAAAAGAGGAAAGCCTAGAAACCATTGGCGAAGCGATCAGAGAAAACGGACGCGTCTTAGTCACAGGGTGCATGGGTCGCGGTGACGACGCCGATGCGATCCGCGCCAGACACCCGAAGGTACTCGGCATCAGTGGACCTGCCGCCTACGAAGAGGTGCTGAACACGGTTCGCGAGGTGCTACCGCAGCATCACCAGCCCAACCCGCATCTAGACTTGATACCAGCTCAGGGCGTGAAACTCACTCCCCGTCATTATGCTTATCTCAAGATCAGCGAAGGTTGTAATCATCGTTGTCGTTTCTGCATTATCCCCAGCCTCCGTGGTGACCTGGTGAGTCGACCCATCGGCTCAGTCATGAGTGAAGCAGAGGGTCTCGTGCGCGCGGGTGTGCGCGAGTTATTGGTCGTTTCACAGGATACGAGTGCCTACGGAGTCGATTTGAAATACCAAACTGATTTTTGGCATGGTCGTCCGCTGAAAAGCAATTTAGACAGCCTAGCATCGGCACTCTCCGAGCTCGGCGTCTGGGTGAGGTTCCACTACGTCTACCCCTACCCCCACGTCGACAAGTTGATCCCGATGATGGCCGCGGGCAAATTGCTACCTTATATCGACATGCCGCTTCAACACGGCGCCCGCACTGTACTTGAACGCATGAAGCGACCTGCCGCCGCAGAAAAAACCCTCGATCGCATTGCAAAATGGCGGGACATTTGCCCTGATCTCAGCATTCGCTCTACCTTCATTGTGGGGTATCCAGGAGAAACCGAAGAAGAGTTTGAATCGCTCCTTGCCTTTATCGATCGTGCTCAATTAGATCGTGTTGGTTGTTTTCAATATTCGCCCGTGAAAGGCGCGGCTGCGAATGAGTTACCCAATCCCGTTCCGGAGGCAACCAAGGCAGCCCGGTGGGAGCGCTTTATGGCGTTGCAGCAGTCGATCAGTGCGGCCAAATTACAGCGCAAAATAGGGTCCACACAAACCATTTTGATTGATCAGGTCACAGCCGACGGCGCAATTGGTCGCACTTTTGCTGATGCGCCTGAGATTGATGGCGTAGTGCATTTACCGGACGTTACCGATTTCACACCGGGCGACTTGGTCGAAGCAGAAATCTCTGCAGCAGACGACTACGACCTCTGGGTGTAGTGAGGCAGTAATACAATGAATATTGTCCTGCTGAAATCCGCCGATTGGATCGATGACGAGACCGTCGTGCTGAGCGACCGCCGTCATCAGCATATTTTAACCGTACTTAAAAGTCAGCCTGGACAAGTATTGAAAGTGGGCGCGCTGAGTGGCCAAAGGGGACGTGGCACCATTGTGGCGATCGATGAAAAAGCGGTGCGGATCCATGTTCAACTAACACAGGCGGCGCTGCAGCGACATCAGTTCGACCTGATCCTGGCCTTGCCCCGCCCCAAAATGCTCCGTCGCGTCTTTCGCACCGCCAGTGAAATGGGTGTCGCGCACCTTCATCTGATTCATAGCGCCCGCGTGGAAAAAAGTTACTGGCAGAGTCCCCTGCTCAAACCCGACCGCGTAGCTGCCGCACTAGAAGCAGGGCTGGAGCGCGCTGGGGATACCGTATTGCCCGAGGTACACCAGCATCGGCGATTCCGACCGTTTATCGAGGATATCCTGCCCACCCTCGCCCAAAAACGCCCTTGCTGGATAGCAGACCGCGACGCGACGCAACCGCTACGAGATGAAGCCGAAGCAGGCTTGGTTATGTTGGGTCCCGAGGGCGGTTTCGTCCCCTTTGAGATTGAGCTTGCCAAATCTGTTGGCGCAATGTGCCGACACCTCGGCGAGCGCACGCTCAGTGTTGACACTGCTGTCGCTGCAACCCTCGCGCAAGCGCTACCCCGCCCTGTCGCTTAAACGACCGCTGCATCCGTTGCCGCAACGCCGATCCCGACAGCGCAGCTAACCCCTGTGCCCCCCATGCCGCAATAGCCGGCGGGGTTCTTATGAAGATATTGCTGATGATAATCCTCAGCGAAAAAGAACAGCGGCGCTTCACAAATTTCGGTCGTGATCTCGCTATACCCTGCCTGACTCAGCGCTGCCTGATAACGTTCTTGGCTGGCCAAAGCCGCGATCTTTTGCGACTCAGTAAAATAATAAATACCCGATCGGTATTGAGTACCCCAGTCATTGCCTTGGCGCATACCCTGCGTGGGATTATGGTTCTCCCAGAAAAGGGTGAGCAGGCCCTCGTAAGTCATGATAGCGGGATCAAAAATAACGCGCACAACTTCGTTGTGTCCGGTACCGCCTGAGCAGACCTCTTGATAGGTAGGATTTGGCGTCAGTCCGCCGGCATAGCCGACGGCCGTAGCGTAGACACCTGGCTGAGTCCAAAAGAGTCTCTCCACGCCCCAAAAACACCCCATACCGAACACGGCTTCCGCGAGACCCACTGGATACGGTGGTTGCAATGGCACAGAGAGCACCGCGTGATCCTGAGTCACGGGCATGGGTGTATCCCTGCCAGCCAAAGCAGTGGCCGCATCGGGCAGCGCGTGTTTACGTCGTAGTTCCATCCATTTCACCCTTTTCTTCCTCACATTTGCGGCAACATTCGCTCGATAACGCAATTGTGCTCAATTTTTGTCATAATAGCGGGCTATTTTGACAACTGACAGTAAATCCCGTCTGGGGCATCACGCAGCGTTCATGTTTCGCTGCAGAGCCCAGCAACCTGCGCAACAACAACAGACGGGGGGGAAAGCCATGAAGAAAAAGACAACCAGCAACAGGGTCAACACGTTTAACGCAGAAGATTTTTCAAGCCGAAAACTACTGGACCTAGTCGATGAAGCCCCTAGTAACGGGCGGCGCGCGCTCGATCGAGAATCACTTCAGGCCGCGATATCTGAACTTGCCAGCCGGCGGCATTATCTTCAGGAATTGCGCGACCGCGGTCTGCTTGCGCCGCGTTCCTCTCGTTAGGCACGTCGCATCTCAAAGGAGATTGACCAGCCAAAAACTCAGGAAATTGCACACTTTCTGAGTAAAGCGCGTGCGATCAAGGCGATTACTGCTCGCCAAAACCGTGTGATTTTTGCGCTCGACGCCACGGCCAGTCGAGAGCCCACATGGGATCAAGCACGTCAATTACACGGTGAGTTATTTTCTGCCACGTTGAATGAGCAAACGTTGGCGATACAACTTTGTTATTACCGGGGCTTGGGTGAATTCACTGCCAGTCATTGGCTGACACAGCCTAGCGCACTGCTCGACCAAATGAGCAGCGTCACCTGCGAACCCGGGACAACGCAAATTGGCCGGGTAATCCATCACGCCCTCGAGACGCACTCTGCCTCACATCCTGTGCGAGCAGTGATTTTGGTTGGCGACGCCTGCGAAGAGTCGGTGGCATCTTTAGCCTCTTTAGCAGGGCAATGCGCCATCAAAGTTATGCCTCTTTTTCTTTTTCAGGAGGGGCACGACGCACAGACTCAGGTCACTTTTGAACGACTGGCGCACTTAAGTAATGGGGCTTATGCGCCATTTGACGCAAGTAGTGCTGATCAACTCCGCGCATTACTCGCTGCGGTCAGCCGATATGCTCAAGGCGGTATCGCGGCACTGCGTCAATCGAACACGCGCGGCGACCAAACACTACTATGCCAACTCGAAAAAACGCCGTAACGACTGGCCAAAACAGATAGAATTACAGCAGCTCACCCGTTCATCACAGGAGACATAATTACCGTGCCAAGAGTTATTTTGCTCCTCGTTATTATCTTTACACTGGTCATATTAGTGCGCCGTGCGCAACAACAGCCACCGCATAAACGACGTGCCGCCTACTTACAAATCATCGTCGGCAGCGCGGTGATTGGTGTCATTATCCTGACCCTGATGGGTAAGATGCACTGGGTCGGCGCTGCGCTAACCGGTGTGCTAGTGGTGGCTCGTCAACTGCTGCCCGTATTAGTGCGCTTGCTACCCGCGCTGGGCGGCTTACGCGCTTCGGGCGTCGGGTCATCGAGCAAGGAATCCGAAGTCTCATCACGCATCATCAAAATGACACTCAATCACGACAGCGGTGAACTCAATGGTGTCGTTCTAGAAAGTACTTTCAAGGGATGGTTCTTGAGCGAACTCGATCGGCAACAACTCGACGAACTGCTGAGCTACTGTCAGCATGAGGACACTGACTCAGCACAGCTACTGACTAGCTATCTTGAGCAGCGGTTCCCAGATGATGCGCGAGACAGCGAAGACACTGACCGTGGGGAGGAAAGCGGCCCGGCCCCATCCAGTCGTGCAGAGGCCCTTGCGGTCCTAGGATTGCAAGACGACGCGACCGAGGAGGATATTATTACAGCGCACAGAACACTGATTCAAAAGTGCCACCCCGATCGCGGTGGAAACGACTATCTGGCCGCGAAAATTAATCAGGCGAAAGATCAGCTGTTAAGCTGATGTATCTGCCAGCCAATAGCCAAGGTTCGGCGGACAGTCGGTGACTCTTTCAATAACGCGGTTTCACTGACAGTCTCACAGACAGTTTTTTTTGACAGGGTTTCACTGAAATGATGCTACTGACAGGCTGGTTCGAGACTGTTCCATCAGACGAATTTATCACCCTATTTGACAGCACGATTTGACAGCACGATTTGATGACACACTTTTATGCATGACAGTTAGGAGACGCTTTGATGAGCGATGCATTTGTTATTCGCAATCAACTGGGACATTACTGGAGCAAGGCGGGTGAATGGATACTGGGCGACCGCGCCGCGCAGGTTGCCTTCTGGGAACACCATGACGAAGCGATCAATATGCTATTTGAATTGAGCTCTAAAGATACGACGCTTCGTGGCGATGTTCTGCCGTGCGGTATAACCAACAATAAACCCGACGAGCTGGAGATCAGTGAGCATCCCGCGCCGGCACCAGCCTCGCAAAGCGCGGACCAAACGCTTGAAAGCGCGCCAAATGACCCCACCTAAAGAAGGCAGGCTTTCATCGCACTGCAAGGAGCGCATCGAATGAGAATTCTGCTATTTTTAGCCACGAACATTGCCGTTTTAGTCTTAGTCAGCCTCATTTTTAATCTACTGGGTTTAGAGGGTATTTTGGCTAACAACGGGGTTGCCTTGAATCTCAGCAGTCTGCTGATTTTTTGTGCGCTGTTTGGGTTCAGTGGATCCTTCATTTCGCTGTTATTGTCCAAGTTCATGGCGAAAAGAAGCACCGGTGTGCAGATCATCACATCGGCTCAAAACCACGATGAGCAATGGCTGCTCGATACGGTGCAATCACTCGCCGACGACGCCGGTATCGGTATGCCTGAGATCGGTATCTTTCCCTCGGATGCGGCCAATGCCTTTGCCACCGGATGGAATCGTAATAAAGCGCTGGTTGCCGTGAGCGCGGGCCTACTTGGCCGGTTTGAAAAAACCGAAGTGCGGGCGGTACTAGCCCACGAAGTCGGACATGTTGCTAACGGCGACATGATCACCCTCACGCTGCTACAAGGTGTTGTGAATACCTTTGTTATGTTTTTTGCGCGCATCATAGGTCATACGGTTGATCGCGTCGTATTCAAGACGCAACGGGGTTATGGTTTCGGTTATTTCATTGTCACGATTGTGGCAGAAATTATTTTGGGTATTCTCGCCAGTACCATCGTGATGTGGTTCTCGCGCTTCAGAGAGTATCGAGCTGATGAGGCGGGCGCCCATTTGGCGGGTAATGACAATATGATCGCCGCATTACAGCGCCTTAAAGCGGAGCAGGGTCTACCCCAAGATCTGCCGGGTGAAATGACAGCATTCGGCATACGTTCAGCGAAAGGATCAGGTCTATCAGCGCTGCTTCGATCACACCCGCCTTTAGACGACCGTATTTTGGCGTTGCAGCGTCAATGAATGTCATCCCATGGACCATCACAGCGATCCTTTGTGCCGCCATCGGCGTGTTTCCGGCACTCACAATCGCAGGCGATGCAGTCGACTACCTCAGCTTCGCTACGGAAGATGAGGCCAACACCACTGAGGTATTTCAGCAGGCCAGTCCCGCTGTGGTATTTGTGACGTCGAGTGAGCTGCGGCGTCAACGCTTTTCCCGCAATATTATGGAAATTCCCCGAGGGGCCGGATCGGGTTTTATTTGGGATGCCGATGCCGGTCTTATCGTCACCAATTATCACGTCGTCGCAGGTGCTGACCGACTCGCAATTACGTTGCGAAATGAGCAACAGTATGCCGCAGAAGTCGTGGGCCTAGCACCCGAACGAGATCTCGCGGTGTTACGCATGATAACGCCACCCGATGGACTCAAATCGTTGCCATTGGGTGATTCATCAGAACTCTCGGTAGGCCGCAAGGTGATGGCGATTGGGAACCCCTTTGGGCTGGATACCACACTGACAGTTGGCGTCGTCAGCGCCCTAGATCGGGAAATTCAGTCGCCAAGCAACCGCGTTATTCGCGGCGTCATTCAAACAGATGCCGCTATCAACCCAGGCAATTCAGGGGGGCCACTATTGAATTCGCTTGGACAGCTAATTGGCGTCAATACCGCGATCTATTCTCCCAGTGGCGGGAGTGCCGGCATTGGCTTTGCGATTCCGGTCAATACCGTGATCGAGGTGGTGCCACAACTGATCGCCTACGGCAAAATCATGCGACCTGTATTGGGAGTCGAGTTAGCGTCTGACCGCTGGCTTCGACAATTTCGCGTTGAAGGCGTTCCCATTGTGAGAACCTATCGTGGGTTCCCCGCCGACAGCGCCGGCATGATCGGTGCACGCAGAGGCGATCGAGGTGAAATTATTCTCGGAGACGTCATCACCCATATCGAGGGCAAGCGTGTTGCCAGTAATGACGAGTTCCTGACGGCAATGGAACAGCATCGCGTCGGTGATACGATTGCGGTCACGACTCTGCGTTTTGGCGAACAGAAACGCTTTAGCGTTGAGCTATCAAACGCGCAATAAGCCGTCGTTAAGGCTTAAAGCGAGCGGGCCAACTGGCGGGGTCGATCGACTCTTGTGGCAGTGAATCACAATGAAACTGAGGCGTTTTTCCCGCTGCCAATTGCTGCTCATAATCTTTGAGCAAGCGCATGGCGATCGGGTAAAGAGCCCACAGCGCTAATAAGTTTGTCAGCGCCAGCAATGCCATGGTCAGATCGGCAAACCCGAATACAGTGCCGAGATCCTGCACCGACGCCCAAGCGATCATCACTAAAATGCAAATGCGAAAAAGCGTCACAGCATGGCGCCCCAAATTTTCAAAATAAGCAATGCTGTTTTCCCCTAGGAAACTATTGTAGGCGATGGTCGTTGTCGCAAACAGCACGAGCGCAATACTCACCAGGGCTTCGCCTATAGGGCCAACATGCTCGGCGACCGCCATCTGGGTCATGGCTACCCCGGCCACCGATTGACCTTCTGCCGCGAAGGCGGATGACATCATGATGATGAGTGCTGTGGCGGTGCAGAGCACAATCGTATCGATAAACACACTCAAAGACTGAACCAACCCTTGGGATATCGGATGAGGCACATCGGCTGCTGCAGCCACATTGGGTACCGTGCCGAGCCCGGCTTCATTTGAAAATAGCCCTCTTCGCGCACCCTGCGAAATAGCCGCCGCCATCCCACCCCCAAAGGCCTGCTCCAAACCAAAGGCAGACGAAAAAATGAGCCGGAGTGCCTCGGGAATCTCTGCAACGTTCATGACTAACACCACGATAGCGAGAGACAAATAACCCACCACCATTAAGGGCACCACTACCTCAGAAACACGCGCTAATCGACGAATCCCGCCAAAAAGAATCACCGCCATTACCAGCGTCATCATCAAACCGCTCACGTGAACTGGCACTCCAAATGCGGACTCAATGGAGGTCGTCACCACGTAGCTCTGCACCGCATTGAAGCCAAAGCCGACGGTAAATAGCAGTAACAGGCTATAAATGACCGGCAATACCTTCCAGCCTAACCCATACCGCATTACGTAAGCAGGCCCGCCTCGGAACGTTTTGTCTGCTTCACGCCGCTTATAAAGCTGCGCAAGGGCACACTCAAATAGGCTCGTGGCCATGCCCAGCAACGCGATCAGCCACATCCAGAATAAGGCACCCGGCCCACCCAAGGTAATCGCCACAGCAACACCCGCAATATTGCCGCCACCCACTCTCCCAGCCACACTGACCGCGAGCGCTTGCAGGCTCGAGATACCGCGCTCGCTGCCTTGCCACTCGATAGCAGAAAATACCGCTAGGGTCCGTTTAAAAAGCCTCAATTGAACGCCGCGCGAACCCAGCGTAAAACGCACGCCCATCGCGAGTAAAACACCGATCAAAATATAGGACCAAAGCCAGTCTGTCGCCGTAATCAACATGCCAATCAGACCAAGCCAGAAATCAGAATAATGGCGACCGCAGGCACCGCAACAAAGCGCGTCAACCACCGCCACACGCCATACCACTTGGCATCATCAACCAGCTCACTCTCGCTGAACTCGCGATGCATAAACCAACCGGTAAATAAGGCCACTAATAAGCCCGCTAATGGCAACAGCAATTTATCGTAAAGCGCTTCCGTGAGTTCATTAAAATTCAAACCCATCAGCTGATAACTTTCCCAGACGTTGTAACTCAGCACCGAAATAACACTGAGGGTGGTTACAGAACCCACTACCAGCAGCGCGCTCTGCTGTCGTGAAATTGCCAATCTCTCTTTGGTCCAGCTGGTCACACTCTCCAATAAACCCACCATTGAGGTCACGCCCGCTACCGCTAGCATGATGAAAAAAAGGACAGCAAAAATGGCACCACCCGGCATTTGCGCGAAAGCAACCGGCAGTGTCTGAAAGATCAAGCCGGGACCACTGGCCATATCCAGACCGAAATGAAATACCGCTGGAAAGACCACAAAACCCGCCAACAAAGCAATCAGCGTATCGGCCATGACGATCGTCGCCGCACCTCGCGCAATGGAAAAATCGCGGGGCAAATAAGCACCGTAAGTCATCATGCCCCCCATCCCCACTCCGATGGAAAAAAAAGCCTGGCCGATTGCAGCGAGGAAAGTCGCACCCGTCACTTTGCTAAAATCAGGTGTGAACAGCCATTGCAAGGTTTCGACAAACCCCCCCGCAAAGTAGTTGTAAATACTCAAGCCAACTAACAGCGCAAACATCAGCGGCATCATGATTGTCACGGCGCGCTCAATACCTGAGGTGACGCCCGCGTAGATGATGGAACCCACGATGATATTACCCACCAGGGTCCAAAACATCATCGATTGATTATCCGTTAGCAGGCCCGTGAAAGTCGCTTCTGCGATACCCGCATCAAAACCAGCAAAACCCGCCGAGAGGGCACGCGCGAGATACCAGAGCACCCAGCCCACCACCACGGCATAAGTGATAGCGATGGTATAGGCTGTCGCCACGCCCATACCACCTACTATACTCCAGCCCTTGCTACGGCCAGACTCCTGCGCCACGACCGCCATAGAACGAGGCGGGCTGCCGCCACCGCGTCGACCGACCAGTAACTCTGCCATCAAACACGGAATGCCAATGGCCAGCGCGCACAAAAGGTAGATCACTACAAAGGCGCTACCGCCGTTTTCACCTGTCACGTAAGGAAATCGCCAGATATTACCGAGGCCGACTGCAAAACCCACCGACGCCATTACAAACGCAAAGCGGCTGGACCACATCGTATTACCTACTGCTACCATCTAATGGACTCCTAGATACGCTGACTTACCCAACGGCGCGTTACGGCATACAACTGAACTGCGCGCTACAGGGGTTTACAACATTAAACCCGCTTAAAACGAAACGCTACGCGATAAAATGAGACGACGTAATCCCATCCACAACGCATAGCCTCTACCTCAATACTGCCCCGTCAATGACACGCTGAAACCGTCTTGATTGGGAATTGCGATGATCGACATCGCCTGACGAAACGATTCATCACGGGCCAACGGCCCCGTCGCTTCAACTGCGATCTGATAATCTGTCAACGTCGCAGACAACTCCCCCGACAGCATCAGTGCTCCGGCAATCGTTTTGATAGCGCCTACCGTACCCGCACCTCTAGTATCGGCACTAAGAAAGTCGATTTGATAATCGCCAAGCAGGATATTACCCGAGCGCGCCGTCCACACACCCCGCAATAAACGAACGACGCCCTCGGCGTCGATAATATGACCTTCATCGATCGCAATCCGCGCAAACTCTCCGGACGCTGCACCACCTAAATAAAGCGGAAAAAACGCCCTTAATAATTGAGTATCTAGGGTAAAAGCAACATCGTGAAGCGCTATTGATCCGCCGGGCCGATAACCCAATCGTGCACGCATCGCCTGCTGGCCCCAAACGCTCGATATCGAAAGTGGTGCACCCCACAGCATTCGCCAAGGCTGAAGTCGCCATTGCACTCGACCCAGCATCAGTGGCTTCTGATCGATCTCGACCCAAGCCCTTGCCGCACTCCCAGACCAGATCGTTCCCGACACACCGGTCAATCTCAGGTCGTCAGGTAAGAAACGCGATATGGCGCGCGCCGGGATTTGTGACGACAGCAATGCTACAAAAACAAAGAGGGCTAAGATGCGCCAGTGTCGTAATATGCTTTCCACCGGTCAGGCGCCCGAAACTCTGAGCGACGCGTTGACTCCACCGTTATTGCCAGCACTGCTAATGGAACCATCAATCACCACTAACCCAGATGAGCCTTCGATTTGCTCGAGAAATTGCAGCAACCGGTCGAAAGCGACTCCCTCAAATCGTATCTGTACCTCTCCCCGACTATTGGGCTGAAGACGCTTCACGGGCAGACCTAACGTCTCACTCAATTGGCTGAGTGTGCGGGTTAAGTTGACCTGCACTCCGCCACCAGCGGCGCGCAACGCCGCCAGCTGCTCAACCTTTAGATCGATCCGGGATAACTTTAAGACTAACGCTTCATTGCCTGCTGTTAAGCGCGCTCTCCGCCCATCCAGCTCGACGAAGATCAATTGTATAAACACCCACAAACCTAATACGGTGGCCATTACCATCAGCGCCAGCTGATCTCTCGCAACCAGTGATTCAAACCACTGTTTTATCATGGTATCTGCACCCGCAGCCTTGCTGCCACGCCGCTGCCACGAGCATTAGAGTTTTCTAACTGGGCACTGAATGACTGTGCTTTCAATTGCTCTCGCACCTGCTCAACCGACTCGAAATCGGGCGCCGACAGACTCAATCGGAGATCACCCTTGCCGCTGTAATTCAGCGCCGTTAATTGAATACCGTCGACCTGTTGAATCGCGGTAAGCAACGCCACGATGATAGGCGTAAAGGCGTTTCTTTGCGTGTTAGCGCCAAACTCCCCCAACTGCCTGTTGAGCTGCTTTTCTACATCAACAACCGCACCCCGCGGATTGACGCGACGATAACTCGTTTGAATTGCCTGCCGAAGCTGGAGATCCTCCGCTTTGAGCATCTGATAATCGGCAACTGAAAACCCAGTTTTTAGAACACAGGCCACAACAAGCGCGAGTGCGACACGTTGCCAGACTGCCCACCAGCGAGCCAGCGGTAGACGAGGCGCAAACTCGTCTTGGCGCAAATCAGGTCCGGGGGGATGGGGGTCAGAAAGCAGTAAAGCCTCTGAAAAACCGCCCTGTCTCCATTGAATCGCCCCGTGTAATGGGGGGGGGATCATCGCTTGCGCCAGAGCTTGATCGACGGTGTAAACGATCAACGTTTGCTCATGAAGCCCGATACTCTCCATCAGATGAGGTAGCAAAGCGTGTTCAATACGCCCCCCTTCTGCCTGCCCCCATCGCACCACAGCCTGCTGCTCTTCGAAAACTACGGTGCATTGTCCTGGCGACCAGGGCAAGCACAGCGCCTCAGAAACCCATGGCACATTCTGGAGTGAATCGGGGAGTTCCTCAGACCAACCGGCAATCGTGGCACGACCCACAACAGCAACAGTGTGCACATCGTCATCGACTCTCAACGCAGCGAAGTGCAAATTCGCGACATCTTCCAGCATCGATTCTTCTAACATAAACGGCAAGGCACGCCGGAGGTGCTTGACCTCTTCTGGAGCGATCGATAGCGTCAAAGAGCGCACTGCGTCGGCAGGAAAGGCAACACAAAGATTGTCAGGTATCGTGGTAACAGCAGGGTCAAATGGCTCGGGCGAATTACCAGAGCGAATCAGCAGTCCTTCCCCCTGTTGCCACCGCATAACGTTTAGGTTGTTATTCAGTTGACTCATCATGAGCACAATGACGCGGCCGGCACCAATTGGTTCGAAAACACAATGTGCATCATAGCTCGCCCTCAGATCTAAAAACAGCGACTGTCGTATCAGCATCCCGATGCAGCACAGTGAAGAGATGTCTCTGCCGATCTACTAGCTCTACCGAAGCATCCAAAAGAAACCAGTCACTGCGGATATCGAGCAGCGGTTCTAGTTCAGCGAATGGCTTACCCTGTAAAATGGGGCTCCTCAGTAAGTCTTCGACCTCGGCGATACCGCCCTCGCGTCGACTCTCTGCCAAGCGCTCCGCATCGATGACTGACAGCGGTGCCCACTGATCATCGGCATTGAGCGTTCTCAACACCGGCAATGGCGCGGTAAGAATATTGAGACGCGTATTACGCTCAGGCCAGACGGTCACCAGTGGTGCTAATGCCTCATAGATCTCAGGTGTCATACCTTGTACTGAACGCAATTCGCTGACGCTCGCCAATGCTCGATTCGCAGGCAAGTAAGGAAAGTCACCGTACCGATACTCATCGACTTCGGCGCCACTTTGCCGCCGGTTCGCATCGCGGTCGATGAAATCACTGATCGCTTCGGTCAATGTCATCGCCTCGTCGAGCGGCAATGACACCTCATTCAGTGCCTGCAATAGACGAATCAGTAGCTTTTGCGTCGGCGTCCAGCGCCCGGCTTCATCGCCCAAACGCTGACGGACTGACTCGTTTTCTCGCCTTGGCTCATCAACACCTTCGCTCACGCCAATAGGCTCACCCCCATTGCTTTCGCTTTCGCCGCCGGCTCCCTCACTTTCTGTATTCTCATCTGCAAGACCCTCGCCCCCAGACAATGAATTTTGTATTGCAGAGGCATCCACGAGCATATTGAGATTGATGCGGCCCTGCAGGTCGGTTAATTGACCTGTCATCCACCCACCCGCATCTAGGGGGTAAGGGGTTGCAGGCTGCGCCCACAGCTCGCCCAGATGATCAGCAGCTGTGGCGCTGCGCGCATCGAGCAAATTGTCCGCCTGCAATGCCAGCTTAGCCAGTTCTTCGGCACCTACCAGATAAGCCCAGGCTTGCTCGGAGACAAGCTGATTCGTGCCACGCTGAAGCGCTAAAGAAAACTCTCGTTGCAAAGCAACCAGCAGCGTTGCCGACAATGCAAAAACCAGCATGGCAATGATCAGCGCCGCGCCCTGCTGCGATCGGTTAGGATTACGGTGAAGGCAGCACATAAAGCCTCCTCACTTCGCCGACCTTCGCTAACTGCAGCACGATCTCGACAGCAGCCGGAGTCGGCAAATCAAGACCCGGTTGAGATACGTCCAAAATCCAGTTGTCGCGCCAATTGCGATCATCGATCACATCATCACGATCACTCTTCACGTCACCGATCGTCGGCAAGAAATGTACCTCAAACCCCTCCACGTCATCCAGCATTGCAGTTTCAATTGCCTCGGTGCCTGGGGTTCGGTCTAACACAGGAAAATGCGCGCGCCAGAGCACGTCCTCCTCAATCCACCAGCGAACGCGCTGTAAGGTACTGCGTGGCGCACCCGTTGAGTTATGCCACCCTGCACGCGTCAGAGTGAGTGGATAACGTGTAAGCACGCCACCACTCAACGCCGGTGCAGGTTGATCGAATTCATCGACTATCGAGCGATTGACCACTTGCCGAATGTCACGCGATAGCAAGGTCAGTGTTTGATTAATATCGTGTGATCGCACCGCCGCACTGCGAACGCTTTCAGCACCAGACAGTGCAGAGGACAAGGCACCATAAGCCACTACCGAAATCAGCGCTGTGATCGCCATAGCAACCAGCACTTCTAGCAGCGTGAACCCGGTGCTGATTTGCCTAACGCCCACGATTCTCCCGTGCAACGGCCAAATAGCCATCCAGCACATGTAACGGCGTGGTTAAGCCGTCCTCACTATCCGAAACCGTCACTTCGTAGCGAAAAAATCCAGGGACCTGAGTTGCTTTACCCTCGCTCCACCAATACCAAACGCGACCCGCCATTTCCTCACTGCCGGTAATCAGGCCAGTTTGCAGCGTCCCCTTAGCTGCTGCGACCAAGCGCAGCTCAGCGAGTCGGTTTGCCGCCACCCACTGCGCTTGAATACGATCCTGTAAGTAACGGGTTCCATCAAGCTGTTGTGATAAGGCTAATAAGAGTGCGGGGAGCGCTACCGATACGACTGCCAGCGCGACCATCACCTCCACCAAGGTAAAGGCACGATAACGAGATGCAAAAGTGAAGTGGTTACTCCTCAATGAGTGGTTCCCCCTTGGGCAGCACGGTCAGTCGGCCCAATAAATCCCACTCAAGTCGGTACAAAAGCTCACCCGTATGATCATCGAGCCATTCGAGAGACCCCGGTGCCATTTCGCCTCCAGCCAACATGACGATTTGTGGTGCAGCGTTGAGCGTCGGGTCATAGGTTGGGATCTCGACGCCGGGTTGTCCTTCTAAGGTCAACAGCAGTTCAGTACCCGCCATAAAAACAAAAGGCACGAACACCTCCGTGCCGGCGCGAGGAGAAGCCCAGCCCTGATCATAGCGCCGCAACCAAATGCCCTGATACCGTGTGACCTGACTCGTTGCATCGGTGGCGATCAAAAGACCGTGATCAGCAGCAGCCATTCCTGCCTCAGCGCCAGAAAAAGACAACAAATTTGCGAGATAGCGGACCTCGCCCTCCAGCTGCAAATCGGCACCACCGCGCCCAACATTGAGACTGACGACCCCGGTCAGTAATACGATGACAAATAGCGCCACCAGCAGTTCGATAAAGCTAAACCCACGCAGCGTAAAAGTGGACATCTCCGAAACTGATGCTGCAGCGACGTTGCTACCCCTCACCCTCTGTCCAGTTGCCAATATCGGCGTTTTGATTCTCTCCTCCGGGCAAGCCATCCGCACCCAAAGAGTAGATATCAGTCTCACGGTATTCACCAGGAGAGAGGTATAAGTAAGGACGCCCCCAAGGGTCTAGTGGTAATTCTGACAGATAGCCACCTCGCTTGAAGTTGCGCGGTTCCGGAGCGAGCGTACTCGGAACCACCAATGCCTCAAGTCCTTGCTCTGTCGTCGGGTAATCAAAATTATCCAGTCGATAAATTTTTAGTGCCGTTGCAATTGACTTAAAGTCAGCTTGGGCCTTTTGAATCCGAGCGTCGTCAGCGCTATTGAGTACCGTCGGTGCGACGATACTAATGAGAAGCCCCATAATGACCAGCACTACCAAAATCTCGATCAACGAAAAGCCCTTAGGTTTACTCACTCTCTCACCTCACCATGGTATTCAAGTCAAAAATGGGCAGCAAAATGGCTAATACTATGGTCAATACCAATCCACCCATCAACACCACCATTGCCGGCTCGAATAGCCCCATGATGGCTCCCAACGTCATTTCGAGCTCCCGCTCTTGATTGCTCGCTGAACGCTCCAACATCTCCTCTAGATCACCGCTGGCCTCACCCGACGCCACCATATGAACCATCATAGGCGGAAAAAACGCTTCCTGGGCCAACGCGCGACTCAGACTCGATCCCTCTTGCACTTTGACAGATACGGTCCCGCTCGCTTGTCGCAGTGCCAAATTAGTCATGACTGACCCTGCGATCCGCAGAGCATGAATAAGTGGTACACCGGAAGCCATTAAAATACTCAACGTCGACGCAAAACGCGCGCTATCAAGTGCAATAACCACGCCCCGTAAACCGGGGATACGCAATAAAAATTGGTGCCACTTTTTACGCCGCTGAGTATCGCGAAGGGCTCGCCGAAAAAGCCCTATGGCAGCCAGCAAACCCACCAAACAATACAGCGCGTAGTCTCGTAAAAAATCACTGACCCAAATCAAACCAACGGTCAGTGGCGGCAGCGCTTTTTTGCTGTGCGCAAAAATACCGATCAACTCGGGAACAACAAAAATCATGAGTGCGGCAACGACCGCAATGGCCACTGCAATCAATACGACGGGATAAATGAGTGCCATCTGCAACTTTTGAGCAGTGTGCTGACGGGTCTCAGTATAATGAGCTAACTGTTCTAGCACTGGGGCGAGCTGCCCAGCCTCCTCCCCCGCATTCACCATAGCGCGATACATTTCGCCAAAAGCGTGCGGGAATTGATTCAGAGAGTGTGCCAGCGTATGGCCCTCCGACACCTTAGAGCGGATCTGTAAAATCATCGATTTCACAGCAGACCGGCGACTTTGCTCCGCTACTGCTTGTAAACACTCATCCAGCGGCAGCGCCGAAGCAACCAAAGTAGACATTTGGCGCGTCATTAAAGCCAGCTCGCCAGCGCTAAGACGGCGGTTGCGGAATCGAAAGCGACCGTATCCTCGAGTGGCAGTGGTCCCCACAGCCAAGGCTATCTCAACAGGGCGTAACTGCTTTTGCCGCAACACACTCCGAACCTGACGATCAGAGTCGCCCTCCAACACGCCTTTAACCAGCTTGCCTTCAGCGTTGAGCGCTTGATAACGAAACGCCGTCATTCGTTAATTGATCGCTGTCACGCGAAGCACTTCTTCTAAACTGGTGTCACCACTGATAATGCGCCGCCGACCATCGGCTTCAATGCCCGGGCTCTGTTCGCGGGCTATGTGAAGTAATGTCTGCTCACCTTCTCCTCTGTGAATCGCATCCCGTAATTTGTCGCCGATGACAATAGATTCATAAATACCCATGCGTCCGCGATAACCCGTCATGTTGCAACGATCACAACCAGCGGGGCGGTACAGCACTGCTGACTCATCAGAAACAGCCAAACGTTCCCGTTCTATCTCGTTAGGTTCATATGGCTGACGACACTCGGTGCACAAGAGCCGCACTAAACGCTGGGCCATGACACAGAGTAAACTGGAGGACAGCAAGAAAGGCTCCACCCCCATATCGCGAAGACGCGTCACTGCACCAATTGCCGTGTTGGTATGCAGTGTCGATAGGACAAGGTGTCCGGTGAGTGACGCTTGCACAGCAATTTCAGCCGTTTCAAGATCGCGAATTTCGCCCACCATGACGATGTCTGGATCTTGCCTGAGGATGGCGCGCAAGCCGCGAGCGAAGGTCATATCGACCTTTGTATTGACCTGAGTTTGCCCTACCCCCGGCAACATATATTCAACTGGGTCCTCAATCGTCAGAATGTTGCGTGACGTTTCATTGATACTCGACAGACCCGCATATAACGTTGTGGTCTTTCCAGACCCAGTGGGCCCCGTGACCAAAATAATGCCATGGGGGCTCGCCAGCGCGCTGCGGTAGGTCTGATCGACCTGCTCATTCATGCGCAATTCACTCAGGTTCAACTGCCCAGCCTGTTTATCCAAGAGCCGCAACACCACTCTTTCACCAAATGCAGAGGGGATTGTGGACATGCGAATATCGATACCGTGACCGGCTATTCGCACCGATATTCGGCCATCTTGCGGAACCCGTTTCTCAGCGATGTCGAGTTTAGCCATCACCTTCAGACGTGATACCAACAGCGGAGCAAGCATCCGTTTTGGCGAGAGTATCTCGGTCAACACACCGTCGATTCGATAACGAACACTCAGCCGTTCCTCAAAGGTTTCAATGTGTATATCTGACGCTTTCTCTTTAACCGCCTGAGACAAAATGGCATTGATTAAACGGATGATCGGCGCATCATCTTCCGCATCCATCAGGTCTCCCACATCGGGCAGTTCGTCCACCAAACGGGATAAATCAATATCGGAGGAAAGATCATCAGCCATCTGCGCCGCTTCGTTTTGCGTGCGCTGATAGGCAACGGTCAACCTCTGGCGAAAAGCGGCTTCATCTAACGCCTCAAGAGAAAACACCTCGCCCGTATAGCGACGCACCTCAAGGAGCACCTCCGGGGTCAGGGGGGCAACGTAATATAAAATCAGCCCCCCCCCCCAGTGCGCGCCAGCAGTACATGACGACTTTGCGCAAAGGTAAAGGGTATACCCGATACTTGTCCGAGTGGCGGGGTCTCAGATACTGCTTGCGTCGCGAGGATTGATTCAGTCATGTGAGGTCACTCGCCCTCTGCGGCATCCAACAACACCTCAGGCAGCTGCTGGATCTGCTCTTCCCATGTTGGTAAAAGCGGCAAACTCCCATCGTCCAGAAACATCAGACCTTGTTCTCGTCGTTGCAACTGCTTGTCGCGAATAAAACGATACTTTTCAGCCGTAGCACCTGCCAAATCTTCGTCATCTCGGATAATCGTTGGACGGATAAACACCAGCAAGTTCTGCTTGGTGACCGACACCACATCATTGCGGAAAAGCCGACCCAGCAGCGGAATATCTGACAAGATCGGGACCCCTTGCGTTGAATCCTGAATGTCATCTTTGACCAAGCCACCCAGCACTAAAATATCGCTGTCGTTTGCTAAGACTTTGGTTTCGATTCGACGCTCATTGGTAATCACGTCAGAGGCCGCCAAAATTTGCTGCGAGATACTCGAGACTTCTTGAACAATATCCAAGACGACTGAATCTCCTTCATTAATCTGCGGCGTCACTCTCAAAGTAATGCCGACGCTCTGGCGCTCTATTGTTTGAAAGGGGTTTGACGCGCCATTTGCAGAACCCGTGTTGGTAAAGGAGCCCGTGACAAAGGGCACCTCTTGCCCTACGGTAATAAAAGCCTCTTCGTTATCAAGCGTCAGAAGACTCGGCGTCGATAAGATATTCGCGTTACCTTGCGTTTCCAGTGCGTTCAAGATAACCGTCATGGTCATCGATTCATCCACTACGCCCCATCCGAGTGTCGACCCGGGAATCGTTGCCAATGCGCCCGCCACGCCTCGCGTGTCGATAATCTCCGAGCCGTTGTCGGGCAATATCGCGCCGGCTAATTCGGCGTTGCGCCGCTGCGTCGCTGTGCTATTGCTGATATTGCCGCCATAAAATCCACTGTCGTTGGCAAATAGCCACTGCAGTCCCAGCTCCTGCCCCTCAGTCATTTCCATTTCGACAATGATGGCCTCAATCAACACCTGCGCACGGCGTATATCGAGCCTCGCGATAACCGATTCTAATGCGGCCATTTCATCGGTGTCGGCGGTGATGATAAGACTGTTGGTGCCAGCATCCGCTTCAATCGTTGATTCACCGCCGCTGCGCTTAGCACCTCCGGCCTCTAACCGAGCGATATTCTGCATCACGCGCGTCAACACCTCTGCCGTTTCAGCAGCGTCGGCGTATTCTAGATAGACCACACGAACATTACCTGACTGCTCTAGCGGCGAGTCAAAATACGCGACTAATTTACGGATCCGCTGTACAGACATTTCGTCAGCAGTGACCACCACACTATTGGTGCGTTTATCCGCAACAAGGACCACTTCTTTGTTCGCCTCAGCCCCTTCTCCCTGACGCGATTTTTCTAACGTATTCAGCATACTGACAACATCTTCAGCCACGCCATACTTGAGTCGAATAATCTCTGTTGTTTGGATCGCGGATCGATCCATGCGCTCGATAATATCGACAATACGGTCAATGTTGGCGCGGATATCGGAGATGATGATCGCGTTGCTGGGCGCGTAAGCGGCCATGTGCGCCTGTTGCGGCACTAAAGGCCTCAAAACAGGAATCAACTTAGCCGCTGATATGTTGTCGAGGCGAATCACTTGCGTTACGTACTCGTCATTGCCCAGCGACTCTTGGTTTTCCATCAGCGGTACGGGCGAAGAGCGTGCGTCTTTACTGGGCACAATCCTCACAACCTGGCCACTCCTCACCGCGGTGTAACCTTGTACATCGAGGATAGAGATAAAGAGATCGTAGAGCTCTGATTGCGTGACAGGTTTAGAGGAAATGACCCGCACCTTCCCCTTCACATTCGGATCCACCACCATGGTGGTGCCCGTGACATCGGCAACAAACTTAATGAACTCTTGAATATCTGTGTCTTTCAGATTGACCGTATATTCTTGCGCCACCAAGCCGGGCGTCACCACCAACAAAATTGCGGCTGCTAGGCCGCGTAATGTGGGCAAGGAAAACACTTTCAAACAATTTCTTCTCACGGGCATCCTGTTAAGGGTTCGCTAAATCAACACTGATTGTCACGTTGCCACCCTCTCTCGCAATGTCAAATGTCGCTGCGGTGGCCTCTTTCATCAGCGTATATAATTTCATCGTATTGCTGGCGTCACTCAGCGACAGGCCGTTGACTCCTATGACCACATCGCCAGTCTTAAAACCCAGCGCATCAAAATCAGCACGCTCTTTATTGGGACTAATGCGATACCCGGTAATCCTGCCATCTGCCTGCACCGGCGACACCGTTAACAACCTGGATAACGCTTCGGGGTTCTCGTAAAGCGTCCGTCGGTAACGACTGGCCACCTCACTTTGCGCTGTCGCATTCACGACAGGCGCTCGCCGCTCTGACCGAGGGGCAGTTACTGCTTGTTCAGAAGGCGTTGCACGCGCGTCTCTCGATGGTGCAGTGGGCACTATGAGTCCCGCACCCTCATATAGGGTTAATAGCTCATACGTCCCGTTGTTATCGATGACAATGGTATGTGGCATTACTTTTG
>JAOHHD010000021.1 GCA_028117185.1 Luminiphilus sp. | reverse complement strand
AATCAGGACCCTGCAAATAACTAAACGCTGAGCCGGGTAAGTCGCGTTTCAGTTGCTCAGGGTCTTTGACCAGCAACTCGATGGCGCTCCACCCCAAACGGCGCATGGGTTGGTATCCTCGATCAGCCCCCTCAATGATGCGAATCGCAACCTGCGGACCCGACTTGGGTACCAACGTGACATAAGATCGATCTGCCAATCTTGGTCGCTGAATGGCCGCCGCAAGCTCACCCGATATCACCCCGCGATCCGCGGTTTGATAGCCCAGATAATCTTCATAGGCTTCTTGGGTAGCAGGCACATTGTGAACGAGCACCCAAACCATCAAAATTGATTTTAACATCGTAGCGACCTCATGCAGTACGTTGATACACATCGAACCTGCCGCCATCGGGCGCGGCAATGGCAAAACTCAGTGTGCTCAACACACCGGGCAGTCCGCGATGCGCGAGCGGATGAATGATTCGGCTGGCCCAGTCACTGGCCATAAACCCCTCATAACACACCTCAATATCATCAGTAGGGACACAGAGTGATCGCAGGCCTCTCCCGCCACAAGGAGGCACAATCAAGCGCTCAAGAGGACTATCAGGCACCTCGACAAGCTCGAGAGAGCCCTCCATGCACGCTGCTGGATGCAAAATGGCGAGGTGGATGTCACCGGTGTCTGCGGGACGCTGTTCCAATTGCAACACCTTTGGGCCTTCGCCGGGCAGCGGGCCTTGATGATGGATAAAGCGTTCAAAACCCAGATAATTCAAAAAGGTGGTCGTCTGATCGACGCTGCGCACCATCTGCGTCGCATTGAAGACGTCACTCATACGATCAAATGCGACGGTTGGCAGTGGCGGTTGAAGCCGCTCCATGACGGCTAGCACGATGCCATCCGCTTGAATATAAAGCCCCTCTTTAGTCTCAACGTCTCCGAATCGCCAGGCCACCGGGTCAACTAAGGACTGCCATCCATGGGATTGTAAAAAGTCGTGGGACCAGTCGCTATCGACGGTTCGCATATTGATATCAAAGAGCCCTCCTGGCGTTGTGACGGCACAGTCTATCGGGCGCAATACCGGCACTTCCCGTGGCGTTGGTAGTAGCAATACCTCACACGCCTTAGAGGGTGGTATCCAGCGCATAGCCGGGTTCTCACTCTGCTCAACACCCCAAAAAGACAATGCCTCTGGCATTAAATTGACCGTCAGCGAGCGCCAACCCAGTGCCGCAAAAAATTCACCCAACACGTGCGTGTGGGCAGTGGCGATCACCACGTGCGAGAATCCCTGCGGTCGCATACGAATACCTTCGAACTCGTCCTCAACGCATCATACCGTGATCCTGATCGGGAATTGATATCCGGTTAGCATCACTCCCCGGGCGCTATCTAATGCCCTATGTTCGAGAATATGCTATCTATTGAATGGCAATGCAGTAAGGCACGCCAATGGCTTCGAGGTCTGCTAGTCTTTTTGCTTAACCAAACGGGTTTCATTCGGAGGCACACGATGAACGCAGTGGTATCCACTATCGAACAATTACTGCCCGCAGAAATCATTGAAACGGACCCAGAACAGATCGCCCTCTACTCGCAAGACGTCTTTACGTTAGGCCCACCGGTATGCGCCGTCGTCACGCCACGCAGCATTGAGGAAGTTCAGGCTCTGGTGCGTGCCTGCCGAGAGCGAGGCACGCCCATCGTCACACGCGGTGGCGGAATGAGTTACACCAGCGGTTATCTCGCCACCGCTCCAGATAGTTTATTGGTGGACATCACCAGCATGAACGCCATTATCGAGATCAATCTGGAAGATCGTTACGTTACCGTCGAAACCGGCTGCAGCTGGCAAGCGCTCTATGAGCAACTGGCTCCCTTGGGTGTCCGCACACCCTATTGGGGGACCCTATCGGGGCGTTTCGCTACGGTAGGCGGTGGGCTTTCTCAGAACAGTATTTTTTGGGGCAGCGGCCAGCACGGCACGGCCGCTGACAATGTGCTATCGCTAAGCGTGGTCACAGGCAAGGGAGAATTAATAGAAACTGGCTCAGCAAGCCAACGCCACGCCGCGCCCTTTACCCGACATTTCGGCCCAGATCTCACAGGCCTATTTGCCAGTGATTGTGGCGCCTTGGGTATCAAAGTGAGGGCCACACTGCCCCTGGTTCCGTTGGCAGGTTCAAAGAGCTACACCAGCTTTGCGTTTAATACGTCTGGACCCATGTTACGCGCGATGGCACAAATTTCGCGGGAGTCTTTGACCACTGAATGCTTTGGCTTCGACCCCTATCTGCAAAAGCAGCGCATGAAGCGAGCCAGCCTCGCCGCCGACGCACAACAGCTCTCTGGCGTTGTTAAAGCGGAGTCCAGTCTTGTTGGCAAGCTCAAACAAGGCGCGAAAATTGCGCTATCGGGCCGTCGGTTTATGGATGACGTTGAGTGGGCCATGTTTACCATTAGCGAAGGACGCACAGACGAAGAGACCGCTTTTCAGGCCGAGCGCATTCGCGAGATTTGTTCTGCAGAAGGGGGCACTGAGCTACCCGACAGTATTCCGCGCATTCTTGCCGCCAATCCATTTGGCCCAGTCAATAATATGGTTGGCGCCGAAGGTGAGCGATGGTTGCCCGTGCATGGACTCGTCCCTCACTCTCGCGGCGAAGCAGTGCTGGCCGCGATTGAATCGGTCTATGCTGACCATCAAGCACTATTAGCGCAGTTCAATATTGAGACCGGTTATCTTATTGCGGTGGTAAGCGAACAAATTACAGTCTTGGAGCCGGTCTTTTTTTGGCCCGATGCATTGAACGCATTGCACATTCATTCGCTGGAATCGGATCATCTGGCGCGACTCCATCAGTTTGATGCCGTACCCAACGCGTGGGAAGCGGTTCAGAAAATCAAAAGCGATGTCATCGACGTGCTGTCTCGTGAGGGTGCCAGTCACTTACAGCTCGGTAAGGCCTATCATTATCACGACGCGCTGAAGCCTGCCGCACGCGATTTAATCCTAGGAATTAAGTCTTCGCTCGATCCCGATGGCATCATGAACCCTGGCGTGCTGGGTTTGTCGTGACAATGAAGATGACGATAGAAATGGCAACGGCATCGCCAGTCTCGCGCATCTCATCGGGTGACGATAAGCGCCATAGCAAACAGCCTCACCTTCACGGCGTGCTATATTATGCCGCACAATAATAACGCTCGAGGTGTGACGCGATGACCGCCTACATAATCGTTGAAGCCGAAATTCATGACCCCAAAAAGTTCGCCGCCTACGCCCGTATAGTGCCCGATATTGTGGCCAAACACGGCGGTGAGTATTTAGTGCTGGGTGGGCAACAGAATGCTCTCGAAGGGGACTGGGGTGCTACGCGTTTGGTCATGCATCGTTGGCCCTCTGCCGAGCAGGCTAGCGCATTTTGGCACAGCGATGCCTATGCCGCCGCTAAACCACTCCGAGAGGGCACGGGAACATTCCGCGTCATGTTGGTCGAGGGATTGCAACAAACACCTTTGGAGTAATGTAGCGTGACACCCTATTCTGCCCTGGCATTACAAATGGATTGCACGGCCATTAACGCGCTCCCTGATCGGGCGTCCATCGATGATGCCATGTCAGAAGCGTTGGACCGGGTCGACGAGCTGATCGCCGGCAGCAAAGCGTTTATTGGCACCTTCAGTGGCGATACGCTGAAACTGGTGGTGCTTCCCGAGTACTTCCTGACCAGCTTCCCCATGGGCGAGAGTATCGCCGAGTGGCGCACTAAGGCCTGTATCGAAATGGATGGCGCTGAATACCAGCGCATGGGGGAGATTGCTAAAACGCGTGGGGTCTATCTGTCGGGTAATGCCTACGAGCTTGACCCTCACTTCCCTGACCTTTATTTCCAAACCAGTTTTATCATTAATGATCAAGGCGAGGTCATTCTGCGCTATCGCCGTCTCATATCGATGTTCGCACCTACCCCCCACGATGTCCTGTCGCAATACATCGATGTCTACGGGGCCGACGCGCTCTTTCCGGTTGTTCAAACGCCTTTGGGTCGGCTGGCCTGCGTGGCATCAGAAGAAATACTCTACCCCGAAGTCACTCGGGCATTGGCAACACGCGGCGCAGAAGTGATCCTACACTCCTCTAGCGAAGTGGGCAGTCCGAGGCCGACACCTAAAAATATCGCCAAATGCGCGCGCGCCTATGAAAACATGTGCTATGTCGTTTCAAGCAATACTTCTGCGATTCATCATTCCCCCGTCCCGCAAAATTCTACTCAAGGACATTCACAAGTCGTCGATTTTAAAGGTCAAGTGATGGCAGAAGCCTATACCGGAGAATCAATGGTGGCGCATGCCATGATTGACGTAGCACGCCTTCGTGACGCTAGGGCAAAACCCGCTATGACCAACCTGCTTGCGCGACAGCGCTTATCCCTCTTTCAATCCACATACGCCCAAAGCGACTTTTATCCAGAGGATAATTTAATTTCTGAAACAGGCGATATTGTCACGCCGGCGCGGTCGCATTTTATGAATGAACAAACAGCGGTGATCGAGCGATTAAAGAAAAGGGGCGTGATCTAACACCTCAGTCAAGCGTGAGATCCATCGAATATTGGAAGTGCTCTGGGTTGTACAGCACCTCCAGAAAATCCATGATTTGCTCTGCTTCAGCGCCGGTCTTTTGATAAGACCGACGGGTCAAACTCAATAATGGACTGCCTTCAACAACATCCAGTGCAGCGGCCACTGAAGCGTCAGCGGCCACAGCAGACAACATTTGCGTGACGTGACTCAGTTCTAGACCTTGCTGGCGGAAGTAACTCAAGCGAGGTGTATTTTCAAAAATGGCAGGGTCAGAGGGCATTTTTACACCCGCTGTCCAACTGGTGTAGTGACCAAATTTCATGCCATCCCGCTCTCGTACTCGCAGTAAATGTAAGGCCGTTTCGCCCTCTGCAAGCCTGAGATCTTCGCGAATTTTTTGCGGGGGAATACGAATACCGAAGTCAAGAATATGCGCTACCGAGTTACGTGCCATGCTTTCAATTTCTTGCAGCATACCGGTCAATGGCGCGTGAACTGGGCGCGGGCTGTATTGGTAGATAACATGGGTACCGCGGCCCCGACGACGCTCCACAAGAGCTTGTTTGGATAAATCGTCCATCGCACGCTTGGCGGTAATCCGCGACACATTGAAAATATCCGCCAACCGCTCCTCAGGGGGGAGTCGCGTACCATAGCCAAGCGTGCCGTCTAAAATGCGCGACTTCAGTAAGGAGAAGAGCTGATGGTACAAGGGCGTGGGCGAATGTTTTGATAACTGTCCTACAACGTGTGGGGTAAATACTTCTTCCATTCGCTAAACTCTCGTCGAAGCAGTGGTGAACTCATTAGACATAATGATATAACAAATTAGGTGTAATACCTATTCAATCGGCATCATAGGACATTGTTGTGGTCCCAATGCCAACGATTGATCAGGAAAGCCACTCACAGAGCTATTAAGTTATAATGTTATATCTTTAGGCGACGAGGCAGAGTGATGGGAGTGACTGAATTAGCGGTGTTGCGCTGGCTGCATATCCTAGCCATGGTGTACTGGCTCGGTGGCGAATGGGGTGTCTTCAATACCTCTACCCATGTGATCAATCGCAAACTGTCGATGGAAGAACGCCGTCGGCACATGCAGACAGCCTATAACATCGACATTCTCGCGCGCATTGGCATCATTAGCCTGCTCCCCCTCGGGCTCCATATGGGTCATCTATGGGGGGTTCAGCCCTTTGGTGGCGGCTTTCTTGTGGCGGTATGGCTGTTGGCGATCGGCTGGCTGACGCTCTGTGTTTCTGCCTATGTTTATCGCGAAACTGATCGCGGCATCCAGTTGACGCTGTGGGATGAGCGCGTCCGTTTTGTCTTGATTCCGATCATGGTCATTACATCCATCAGCTCACTGATGGGCTACGGTCCCTTCAACGTGGGCCCGATGCAATACTGGTTCTCCATCAAGATTTTGCTTTATAGCGTCACACTCATGATCGGCCTCAAATTGCGCTTTATTATGCGCGAGTGGACAACCCTGTTCAGGGTACTCGCTGACGGTCCCAATCAAGCCGCTGAGGACCAGCTGGAGAAGAGCTTAATCGTGGGCAAACGACTGGCCTACTGTTACTGGGTGACGATCGCATCGGTGGCCTTCTTTGGCGCAACCAAAGCCGTCTAAGGCCGACTGCTCGCTAACCAATCGGGTCGATTGCGGCGTCAATAATGGCGCTAGGTGGCGCGTGCCAAATATCGTCACGCCGCGTCACCAAAAGCGCCTCGAGAATTTTTTCCACCGCAGATATGCGGTGAGGTTGGCCCACTAGCCAGGGGTGAAAATTGAGCGCCAGCAGTCGCCCCCCCTGCGCTTGCCCCTCCTCGATCAGCCAGTCTGCAGCGTCAGTCACCTGCTGTACAAAGCTATCCTCACTGTGCAGATTTTGCGTCAAAACAAAGACATCATCGAGCTCCAAACACGAAGGCAGGCAAGTCATATCACCTTCCTGCGTTTTAAACGGGTAAGGAAGCTCGTCATTGACCCAATCACATTGATAGCTAAATCCGTTGCGCACCAGCAGCTCAGGCGTGTTCGCGGTTTGACTGCGCCCGGGGCTCAGCCAGCCCTTCAGGGACCGATCGGTAAATGCCTCGAGTACCTCACGCGTTCGCGCTATCCACTCAGACTCTATCGCAACATCGATTTCACCGGCATGCATACACAGCATATTCCAGCCATGACCCAGCCATTCGTAACCGGTCGCTGCCAACCGCTCCATCAGCCTCGGATAACGCTCTGCTAACGCACCTGAAATAGCCACCGAGGGTGCCGCTTGATACCGCTCCATTAATGTCAATAATCGAAAAATACCGACTCGATTACCATAATCGCGAAGGGTGTAATGCCGCAGGTCTGGGTAGGGCATGGTCAGCGCCCCTGGTGGGGCGACCACTGGCTTCTCTCCAGACAGTGGGAAGTGCTGAACGGATAGGTTAATCCACAGTGCTAACGGCTTATTGTCTGGCCATACGATGGGGTCCCGATCTTGTAGCATGGACCACCGATAACGATCATGGTCCATACCATAGTGACGCTGTGCATAAGTCAATAACTCGTCGCTCATCTGGAAGGCACCACCGCACTGCCCTGCAATTGTTGTCGACCATAATCGATCACGTACTCGGCGATCTCTCGACCGGTGGTGACCCATACATCGCTGTGGCCGGTGATGTATTCGAGTGCCTCCTCAAAGGCACGCAAACGGTGAGGGCAGCTCACCTGATAATTGTGCGTGGGAATACACATTACGGTGCCACTATCGGCGCCCTCAGCGTACAACTGATCAAATGCACGACGAATGCTCTCACCGTATCGGCGCGGCTCCCTTTTTTGCACCACGTAAGCAATGGTGTCATTAAGCTCTAAAGAATAGGGGATGGATACAAACGGTTTACCAGATCGCGTATTGACCCATGTCGGTTGATCATCATGGAATAGATCACAGGTATACAAGCCACCCGCTTCGGCAAACAAATCAATCGTATGATTGGAATGAGACAAGGCAGGCGCCAGATAACCCGCCGGACGCTGACCCACTGCGCGCTCAATCGTGTCCATGGCGTCTTCAATCATCTCGCGCTCTTGGTCCTCTGTCAGACCATAGGTATAGCGCGTGTTGTAGATCCCATGACTAAAAAACTCCCAGTTTCGTTCGGCACACAAGGCGATAATTTCGGGATGATGCTCGCACAAAGCGGCAGAAAGACTAATAGACCCGCGCACACCATATTTGTCGAGTAACGCCATCTGCCGCTGATGGCCGACGCGATTGCCGTAATCGCGAATACTGTAGCCCGGCACAGGCGGATAGGGATGAGGCCATGGCTTACGATGCGGATTACTCGGCGGGTCGAGCTCGTAAAACTCAATATTAGGCGCCACCCAAAACGCTAAACGCGCGCCGTTTGGCCAAACGAGTTTTGGCCGTTCATCGTAGGGGCTGTAGTCGTATAGGGAGAGCTCCGAGAATTGCGCTACCTCACTCATGGCCGGTCCTGTTGAGCTAACCAATCTAACACCTCATGCACTCCCATCACGTCGGCATACTTAATCGCCAGATCTGTTAAATTAGCGAAATGATAGCTCTCGTGCTTATCCGCAACACACTCCTCAGGCACGATAGTGCGATAGCCTCGTGACAAAGAATCCACCGCCGTCGCCCGAATGCAACCACTGGTCGAACCGCCCGTCATCACCACTGTATCGACTTGATGCCAGACACATAAAGACTGCAACGCCGTCTCAAAAAATGCGGAGGGCATCTTCTTGCAATAGATCACATCACGCTCGGCATCAATGTTGAGCCGATCATCAAATTCGGCGCGCTCCGAACCAAATTTAATATTCTGCAGAGAGTCTGGCGTATCAGTGCGAGTACCCCAGATACCGCAGTCCTCTCCGGAGGCCATAAAAGCCACATGCGTCCAGACGACAGGCCAGCTCAACGCGTGAAAAGCGGCCGCTAATTCATTAACGTATTGCAATTGATTAGGATCAGTTTCGTACGCCGTTTTAAAAAGATCGGTCCGTGTATAGGCCTTTTGCAGGTCGATATTCACCAAAATGGCTTTTCGGCCAAAGCCGAAGCGAGCACGACTAGGGCTTTCCTGTAGTTGCCGAAAAATCTGACGTGCGGTGAGGTCGCTGGTTTCCATTGTTGTTCCTGTTTTGCTGAAGTGCAGAGCATCATGATATAAAAACATATCATTAATACATAGCAAGATCTGGCGCGCCGCGTTGCGTCGTGACAGACCAAAGGGAGTGACATGGGGCACAAGCTTATCCGAGGCACCATTGAATACACCAGCCGCAAGCCGGAACGTATGGGTGAGACGCGCGGAAGAGAGGCTTTTACGCTGACCTGTCAGCCTGACGGCGTCGACGTTTTGCTGGCTCACTGTGAGATTGACGATGCGCCAAAAGTGACCCGAGACGTCTGTATTGCGCTTCATCACGCTGATTCCAGCCCTATTGATTGCTCCGTGCGATTGTCGGTCGGAGGACAATTTGAAGGTTCAGGCTGGATGCGTTTTGCGAAAGGCTATGCGGAGTGTGAAACCTTCAATGCACGCGATGGACGCATCAGCCAGGAATTAGAAACAAACGGCAAAGTAGGGTGGTTACAAAGTCATCCCATTGTCGGCGATGCGCTATTAATGCGTCTTTATCCCCTTGAACAAGGGCCAGGTGTCCATTCATTAAACAATGTATTCCTCACCTCACCGGATCATCGCGGCGCCACTGGCCCGTTCTTTTTTGTCACCTCTTTTGACTTAGTGTATGTCGGCGAGGAAGAGATCGAGGTCGCAGCCGGTGTCTTTCAAGCCCGACACTTTCAAGTCACGGGCACCGCTGGCAATCTACCCGAAGAGCACCCACCCTATGACGTCTGGTGCACCGCCGATGACGACTACCTCCTGTTACGAGCCAGTGCAGAGGGTTATATGCAAACCCATTACGAACTCACCGACGTCGTCATCGAGGAAACACCATGACGGGTCATGTGACCCCGCTCATCGGGCTGTCGATCACACATGATTGAAAATATGACGTTACGAGTTCCCGCACTGAGCGCTGCGGTGGCCGCGTACCATGACCTCGGCTATCCGAATGCGACCGTCAGCGCCGACAGTGCCGCTGCCATCGCGCTAAAAGACCCCATGCTCGACGCATGCGCCAGCCACACGATTCTCATGTCACAGGAGCCCTATCAAACCCTGACGTTGGTGGAATGGCGTGGCGATATTCCGACCCCCTTTGCCACACCAGGATGGGCGGCGATGGAGGTGCTGGTAGCCGATCTAGACGCACTGTTTGCGCAGCTCCCTACCTCATTTACGCTATTGAATCCCCCGGCTGCGTTATCGTTCTCAGAGCAGATTCGTGCGATGCAGGTCGCGGGACCCGCTGGAGAATTGATCTACTTTACAGAGGTGTCCGGCGAGGTTCCTGGATTTACCTTGCCGACTGCGACCCAGCAAGTCAATCAGTGCTTTGTGATGATCAATGCGGTGACCGCTATTCAGACGTCCATTGATTTTTATGCTCAGTTGTTTAACTGCCAGGCCCCCACGGCAATGGCTGCACGAGTATCGATTTTATCGCGCAGCAATGGACTCGATGAGGATCACCGTCACGCGATCGCACCGATTGCACTGAGCCCCGGGCAACTTTTTGAGCTCGACCAATGGGTCGAACGGCCCGCTGTGACAGGTCAACAAGCGCCGTGTGGCTGGCATTCGCTGTCTATCAGGCGCAACACGCCCCCACCAGAGGGTATGGCAACGGCACCTGCAGTCATCAGTGAACACCTTCACTGCTACGACATCGTCACGCCGGATAGCGAACGTATCCAGTGGCTTTGCCCCTCACATTGAGAGACGCCCATGTATAACGTTGTGCTTTATGTCCACGTATTAGCGCTGGTCTATTGGCTTGGGGGCGATCTCGGCACGTTTTTGTCGAGTCGTCACGTGTTACGTAGCGAGCTCGGTGTGGAGTCACGCCAAACCGCCTTCAAAATTCTGATGGAATGCGACATGGGTCCCCGCTTAGCAATGCCGCTCATTTTAGGCTCTGGCTTTCATCTCAGTAGCCTGCGCTGGCCTGAACTGTTGCCTGAAGGCACCGCACTGATAGGCTGGCTAGTCGTCATGGTCTGGGTGGCGCTGGTCGCTGCTATTCATAGTTCGATCGGTCAGCGTTTTCCTTCCCTGACCCAGTGGGATCTGCGCTTGCGATTTTTCGTGGTCGTCGGGCTACTGGGCGTCGGAGGATACGCATTTACCATTGGCTTGCCAGGGTGGATCGCCCTCAAAATAACGATTTTTGCGACACTAGTCGCCTGCGGCATTGCCGTACGTTTTGCCCTCAAACCTTTCACGATTGCCTATGTGGGTATGGTTACTGATGGCCCGAGTGATGAAAGGAATGCCGCCATGATCACCCATATGAGTGTCGTGCGCCGCTACGTCTGGGTGATTTGGATCGGTCTTTTTGTCAATACCGCGCTCGGATTACACGTGATCACGTTCTAACCTCACTCAGGTAGCGCACCGGAGGGTCCCTGCGTGAGCGACGCGAGTTCGTATCGCGTTTGCATATAACCATCTACCTGCGCCCTCAGCACAATAAAATTGCCGTCGGAAGAGGTCCAAACATGATACCGGGGATGACCGCCCGCCTGATTACTGCCCTGGGGGTCAATAGCCGGATCGCCGTAACAAAAATGCAGAGCCGTAAATTGCCCGGCTTCAATCGTGACCTCCTCTTCACCAAGAAAATAGATATCGAGGGGCGGCTCATGAACCACCAAACGGGGACCGGTGGCGCCACGATGGTCCAGAGAACACGTTGGAAAGTGACTGATTTGGCGGTGGCCAGGATCAGCCCCAAACCCTAATCCCCCCAACAACCACGCATCTGCCTGAATTGGATGGGTGACAAAAAACGTCGCCGCCGAATTACCCTCCCAGCACTCCTGAAAAGCCTCCCCTTCAATCGTACGGCCCGAACCGTGAATGCGGTGCGCATCGAAAAAGAATAAGGCTTGCCCTTCACGATCGTCTCCCACTCGGATACGAACCTGGGCGGAGCGAGGATGAAATGACGCATCGACGCTGAGCACCACATCGCGCTCTACCATCGGCGGATCCTGAATAATCACATGACTGCGCAGTGATCTAGACCCATCAGCATTGCGCGTGATGACAAACTGCTCTCGACCGCGCGCTTGGCCAAGACGGCCTTGCTGTTGGCTGGTGTATCGAATGACACCGCTATAACTATGGCTCATCGCCCCTCCTTTACACCCAGTCTCGTGTTATAACCGCGAATCATTTACTTCAAATGAAGCGATTGCGTGTCTCACTCCGGTCTCACCGTATCTCGTTGGCTCTTAGCAGCCATCAGCAGTTTATCGCCCTTTGGGGTGGTCATCATGGTGCCTCTCATTCCACTACTGAGTGTCTCGTTTGACCGCAATATTGGCGACCTTCAATATCTTATTTCAATCTACGTGATTGGTTTGGCTATCAGTCAACCGCTCGTTGGCATGATTGCTGACCGCATTGGCAAGCGGCCTGTGTTACTCACTGGATTTACACTCTTTGTCGTCTCAAGTGTTGCCCTGATGCTGGCAACAACACTACAACAAATGATTGCGCTGCGATTCTTACAGGCAGTTGGCGTCGGTGCCGGCACGGTCATCGCGCGCAGTATGATTAGAGATCACTTGGCACCAGACGAAGCGCTCAAAGCGTTTGCTCTGCTCACAGCGGCGATGGGCTTTACGCCAGTCATTGCGCCGATACTGGGCGGCCTGTTTGCCACGAAAGCCGGCATTTCCTCCGTTTTTGCCTTAATGGCCGCACTAGGCCTACTACTCCTCTTCTGGTGTCTCAAATCGATACCCAAGGAGTCTGCAGAAGTCAGGCAAGGGCAACGTGTCACGCTGCGAGGATATCGATCGCTGCTGGTATCGGGCATCTTCTGGGGACACGCCTGTGCCTTTGGTTTTATTCAAGGCATGTTTTTTACGCTGCTATCCACCGGCGGCGCGCTATTCAATCAACAATTTGGTATGTCGATGACCACTTTCGGAGGGGTATGGGGTGTCCTATCGCTCACCTATGTAGTGGGTTCGTTTTTAATCAGTCATTCTGCGAAGCTAGGTACGCCCACTTGGCAAAGAGCGGCGGTGATCGCAATGCTCATGGTGTGCCTGTCTGCACCCGCGCTCCTTTTGTTCGGTGGTCTCTCTCTGTTTGGCATATTAGCGCCCGTTGCCTGTTCGATGTTGCTCTCGGGCATCCTCACTCCTGCCACCCTTTACGGCTCCGTCAACGCCATCCCAAAATACAGTGGCAGTGCCGCCGGATTGTCCAGCGCTGTGGGTATGAGCATGGCGGCTTTATTTTCTTATCTGGGAGCGCTCGCCTATGAGTATCAGCCTTGGATGGTCATGATCTGCTTTAGCGGAGCGGGCCTTGGCTTTGTCGGATGCTGGTATCTAACCCATCCACGTGCTGAAGTAGCTCAAGTCAGTTAACCATTCCAAGGGCAATGCGCCGCACTATACCCTCAACAAAGGAATCATCATGGACGAAAACACAAAAAAAGTAGTGGTCTGCACTGGCTCTGGGCGGCACGGCGGCCTAGGGGAGGCGATCCTTTTGCGCTTTGCTCGCGACGGCTATGACGTCGTGGTGACCGATATTGGTGACGCCAGTGATCGCCATCTCGCCAGCTCTGCGGATATGGAATCGGTGGCGACGGGGCTCAAATCAGAGGGCGCAGAGGTACTCTGTATGCCTTGTGACGTCCGCTCGCCTGACTCGGTCGCCGCGTTATTTAGCGAGGTCATCGCGCGCTTCGGCCGGTTAGACGTGTTGGTTAACAATGCGGGCATTGGTTTCGTGATGAAACACAGCCGCGAAGTCGCCCCCGCAGAATGGGGGCTGGTAATCGATGTCACGCTCAGCGGCGTGTTTTATTGCACCCAGGCGGCTGCCAAGCAGATGGAAGCGGCTGGCGGCGGCCGTATTATCAATATCGCCAGTCAGGCTGCGAAATCAGGTTTTCCGCATATGGCGCCTTATTGTGCGGCGAAGCATGGCGTCATTGGGCTCACCCGCACGGCTGCCATCGACTACGGCGCCTCAGGTATCACTGTTAACGCGGTGTGTCCAAACCATGTCACCACGGGCTTGGGTGGCGCGCAGAATGCTTATTTTTCTGCCTTTAAGGGCATGAGCGAGCAAGCGTATCTTGAAGAAATGGCCGCGCGCATCCCGATGCAGCGGATCGGTCAGGCCGGTGACACCGCCGCGATGTGTGCTTTCTTAGCCTCCGATGAGGCAAGCTTTATTACTGGAGAGGCAATTAACGTCAGTGGCGGTGAGGAGATGCACTAAGGAATGTTTTTAAAGGACCCTTTTTAAAGAGCTGTCCAAACCTATCCGCCTCAACCCGTCACCACCCACATAAAACCGCAACGCCAGTCACAGCGGCCACAAAAAAGCCCGGTGCGATCTGCGCCGGGCTCTCCTGTCTATCCGCGCGCTCTCGTGCGCTTATTTACGCCTTACTATCCACCGAAGCGGTACTTCAGTGTGGCGAGATAAGTCATGGGAAGATTGTAATAGTCGGTAAATAAGAAAGACTGGACGTAGGTCTTATCGCCACAGTTCTTACATTCCAAATTCAGCTCCCATTGTGAATCTGCAGTTGACAGCTTGACCCCCGCGTTGATCAAGGTCACTGACCCATCATAACCCTGGTTGCGCGTGGCAGAGTACTGAGCCCCTATATACCGTGCCATCACATTTGGCGTCAGTATCAAGGATCCAATATTAAAGTCAGCCGACGTCCCCACAGTGTAAGTTTGATGAGGACTTCGCTTAGGCTCAGCGATATTACAGTTCGCGTCGTAAGCCGCCAAAGAGTCGTTGGGCGTTACACAGCCACCCGGTAACTGTTGATATTCGGCGTTCTGCCAACCCAGCGCAGCAAAGATCTGCCAGTTATCGGTGGGTAAAGCTGTGATCTCTGCCTCAATCCCTGGCACCTCCAGCCCGCCGGCGTTGGTGGTGAGGAACTGCCCATCGGGAGTTGCCGCCGTAGTTTGCAAATCCTCGAGATCAGAATAGAACGCGGTCAAGTTAGTCCGGAGTCGTCCATTCATCCAATCAGCACGCATACCCAACTCATAGGACCAGATCGTCTCCGGCGCAAACGCTTGTAGCGCAGCGGAACTGGATCCGCGCGCGTTCCAACCCCCGGACTTAAAGCCATTGGTGGCCGACACATACATCATCATGCTGTCAGAGAACTTGTGTGCATAAGCAATACGCGGCGTGATCTCTTGCTCGCTCTGAGAGAGCGGAATCCCGGCGGCCACCATGCCAGCAGAATTGACCGTACCCTGAAAGTCCACTGTCTTTTCTTCATCAGTGTAGCGAGCGCCTAAAGTCAGGGTGCCATTCTCTCCGATTTGAATATCGGCCTGGGCATAGACTGCAAAACTCTCTGTGGTATTGCTCAAGATACGATCTGCCAGCGTTAGGAACGCTGTAGAGGGTGGCACAGGGGCCCCTACCGCAGCGAGGTCGAGGTAATCAACGAAATCCACCTCGTTGTCTTCATCCATGTAGTAGACGCCGGTCTGTAAAAAACCTCGGCCATCCATAATGTCACCCGACCACTTCAGTTCCGCCGAGTACATATCGTGTTCGCCCTCATTGTCGATAATGAAAAAATCTGGAATAAAATCGAGGCTAAAGGGGAAATTGAGCAAGAAATCCTGCTCGATAGAACGTGCGCCCAGTATCAAATTGGCGGTGCCGCCCATCGCATCCCACGCCAAATTAGACGTGATATTCAGGGTCTCCACCTCATTACCATAATCGGACATGCCACCACCCATTGGTAACCCGCCGCCCAGTACCGAGTTAGAGTAGCGATCGTCGCCATCTAAAAAGCCATGAATATTGGCTACTTCGGATTTGCCGCCATCGACGGCAATATCCCAAGTCATTGAATCGGAAATGAGCCAGCGCAAGGCGGCACGAATGCCTGTCAGATCAGCCTCGTTGTAGTCCTTGCCGTCTGCCCGATTCTCCAGATACCCATCGTCATCAACATAGTAGGCGGAAAATTTCGTCAGGACATTGTCGCTGAGGGGAAGATCGATACTACCGCGAAGCAAGGTCTTTCCAAATCGACCGACACCTGCCTCGACATAACCCTGCGTCGTATCAGCGGGCTTCTTCATCACCACGCTGATCGCGCCACCCGTCGTATTACGGCCGTAGAGCGTGCCCTGGGGCCCTCGCAATACCTCAATACGCTCCACGTCAAACAATGCCACATTGTTGACGTTCTGGCGTGTGATATAGACGTCATCGACATACGTTCCCACAGGCGGGTCAAACGTCGAAATAGATTCGTCATTACCCTGGGCCCGAAGGTAGTACATATTGGCGGTACCCAAGCCTGTGTTGTTACCACCAAACATATTGGGAACGACGTTGATCAAATCGAGCGTATCGTCGATTTGTAGCTTGTCGATCATATCTTCGTTATAAGCACTCACCGCAATTGGCACATCCTGCACGGAAGCCTCGCGTCTTTCGGCCGTTACTAGTACTTCCTCTAACTGCGCAAAAGTTGTGGTCGGCACGGTTGCTGCAACCGCCGCTGACAGTATTGCGGGTAAGTAGGTGGCTTTTACACTCATTTTCATCAATCAATTCCCCCTGAAACGCTTCCGGTTATCGGCGCTTTAGCGATACACCGTGATATTGTCTTATTGGTATAGCATTATAGCCATCGTCATAGCAAGGTTGCCCGATAACTAAAAAGTACGCCAAATTCGCTAACAGTAATGATCACGGAGGAGCCCAGTATGGCTGGTTTACAACACTCGCTCGCACTTGAGAAGAATTTAGATCAACGTGCCCGAGATCGGTTCACATCATCGATGCGCGCATGGGTATTAACGGATCTTGCAAGCCAGATGCGCGCCGACTACGAGGCTGCAAAAGCGGCGGCAAATCAGGATCATGATTCCGGTGAGGCCGTGCATCAGTTCCTCAAAGCCCGCGGTCTATTCAAGTGGTACTCCAGTCTGCGCTGTGCGACGCAAGAATTAGTGTGGCAATCCGTTTTGCGTGCTATCGAAAACGATCCACAATCACAGAGTAGAAGCCATCGCGACACGCCACCACAGGCGGGTGGATCGCTGACGCTCGACCGCGAAATCCCACTACCGGACTATGCAAAAGAAATGGACGTCCACCTCATGCCGGGAAACTATCAGGGGGAACACGATAGTAGTGATGCGGCTGGGGTAATTTATGACAACGGATTGGACGTCTTCTCTTTCGGGATGATGGGCGAAAACCTAGATGATATCGGCCACTCTATGGCGAATTTCACTCGACTCAAATGGCCAGATCTCAATCCTTTATTAATCGTCGATGTGGGCTGCACCATCGGCCACAACACGGTACCTTGGAAGCACGCCTTTCCCAATGCCGAAGTGCATGGCCTTGATGTCGCCACGTCATGCCTCGAATACGGACACGCGCGGGCAGAGGCTTTGGGCGTTTCTATTCACTTCCGACAAGCAGGCTGCGATGGGCTTCCCTACGAGGACGGCAGCGTTGATGTGGTGTTCTCTTCCATGTTTCTACACGAATTACCCACCCACATGATTAACGCTTTTTTCGCTGAAGCTCACCGTGTATTGAAGTCAGGCGGAATCCTCATCAACATGGAGCTCCCCCCAAACGATGCGCTGGGTGCCTATGATGCGTTTTATCTAGATTGGGATGGGTTTTATAACAATGAGCCCTTTTATAAAAATTTCCGTGACTTGAGTTACCAAAAGCTCTGTACCGATGCGGGTTTTCTGACCACCGATTTCTTTCAGGCAACGCTGCCGCGTTTTACTTATGTGGACCCTGCAGAATTTGCGCAGGCAGCGAGTGCCGATGCGACATTTGACGGCGACACGGGGCGCTTGTCAGATACGATCACTTGGTACGCTTTTGGTGCGCAAAAGAGCCTGTCGGCATGAGCCATGACAAGAAAAGCGTCAAAGCAGGCAGACCCGCCTTTTTCAAGGATCCCGAAGTAGATCGTCTGCTGGCAATTATCGTTCGTCTGATGACAGAGCATTCAGTACTCGACGAGCGAGTCAAGGCGTTGGAGTCGCTACTCATTGACTCAGGCGCGCTATCAGAAGACGCCCTGCAACAATTTGAGCCGAGCGAATCGCAAGACAACGAGTGGGCGCAAGCTCGGATACAACTGATCAAAGACGTGCTGGAATCTGGTGCGAATATCACACAACAATAAAGAGGCTTAACGCATGACATCTTTGTGGCTGTATCTCCATATTCTGTTACTCGTATTTTGGGTAGGCACAGATGTTGGCGTGTTTATCGCGGCTAGATGGTCTGAAAGGACCTCGCTCAGTATTGAGACACGGCAGACCGTATTACAGCTCGGCATGGTGTTAGACCGACTCCCCAGATCTGCTCTGACTTTAATCATGCCCTCTGGCTGTCAGCTAGCGAATGCCAGTGGCTGGCTGAATCTTTCTGGCAGTGTCTTGGGTGGCATGTGGGCATTTGCCGCCGTGTGGTTGGTAATCTTATGGCGCGGGTTCCTCTCACCCGATCCTCGCATTCAAGAGCAGTCGGCAAAAATTAATTGGGGCCTTAACCTAGTACTTGCGATAGGTGTCAGTGCAGTCGGCATTTACTTGTTCACGAGTACTGCGACACCTGATTGGCTTGCCCTAAAGGTTCTCGCTGTGGGTGCCATTTTTTGCGCCGGCGTCGCACTAGATCTATTTTTCAAGCCGGCCGTGGATATCTTTCTCGCGTTGGGATCCAATCCTGATGACCCCGAGTTAAATGCGGCCTACCAACGCTCACTGTCGCCGGTCTACATTGCTGTCTTAGCCATTTATGCGTTTGCATTAATCGCCGCTGCGCTCGGAGTGTTCAAATGAGAAACGCTTCCTTTGCTACACCGTTAGTTTTGTTATTGCGCGCCGCTGTCAGGGTTATTACCGTGCTCGCCACACTGCTGTTGTCGCCCATGGCTTTCAGCGATTTTGAAACCGAGATCGCGGCAGAAGGGGGTAAGTGGGCGCACTATTATGAGCAAGCAGACTTGGAGGGTTTGATGACACTCTATGTCGATGACGCCATAGTCGCACTCCATGGCCAACCTGCGCTCTTTGGCATCGATAGTATCCGAGAGTATTTTGCACAACGTATTGGAAAGGCCGAGGCCACCTTCGAACTCGACTACGAGTTGCGTGAGACACATGGCGACATTGCGTACATTATTAGCAAGTACTGGCTCAAAGCGACCGATAAAGCGAGTGGCGCGCTATATAAAGAAGCGGGGCGATCTTTACTGGTCTACAAAAGACAAGACGGCCAATGGAAAATCGCCGCTGATATTGACCAAGCAACACCCGATGTGGCGTGGCCAGCACCGTCGGGTTTGAATTAACGATATGCGCTTTCAAGACTCACAGCTTGGAGTCAAGCAACGCAACCAGAGGGTTGATAGAGCCTTGCGAACAACTCATCCATTCATTGATAACGATAAAAGATGATGCAAAAACAATGGCGCTTGGCCGCAAGACCTGAAGGCATCCCTGACCGGTCCCACTTTGCGCTAACTGATGCGCCGATCCCATCAGTTCAGCCCGGTAAAGCCGTCGCCAAAACACTTTACCTCGGCGTAGCGCCTGTGATGCTGCGTTACATGCGCAACGAGACCGAGTTTGAGTCGCCCCTTGAACTAGGCACGCTGATGCCGGGTCGTGGCGTCGCGCAAATTATTGAAAGTAACTGTGACGGACTGCCCGTTGGGGCGATTGTGCAAGCTCGTCTCGGATGGCAAGAATATGTGCTGATTGATGAATCAGATCGTCCCGCTCCCTTCTTACTGCCTACGGACTTACCGCTCTCCCATGGTATCGGTGCCGTGTCGTTATCCGGTATTACCGCGCTAGTCGGGGTTCGGGATATCGGAAAGGTTGCCAGAACGGATCGCATACTCGTCTCTGGTGCCGCAGGTGGAGTGGGCAGTCACGTCGCAGAAATTGCCAAAGCATTGGGTGCTCAAGAAGTCGTCGGTATCGCAGGCGGACCAGAAAAATGCACCCGGCTTCAGCGCGACATGGCCTACGATCATGTCATCGACTACAAAAATGAAGATGTTGATATCGCACTAGATAGGCTGTTTCCCGACGGTATCGACCTCTACTTTGATAACGTTGGTGGCGCGCTATTAGATAACATATTGGCGCGACTGAGGCGGCGAGCACGTATCGTTATCTGCGGCTCAATCTCTGAGTATTTGACTGAAAAAGAAAACAAACACCGCTTTATCAACCTCCAGAATCTCGGCCGGCAAGATGCGAAGATGGAAGGGTTCTTCGTCTTCGATTATGAGGACGTTTACCCGCAATGCCTTGAAATGCTGGCTACCTGGGTGAGAGAAGGCGCGCTGAATCCGGTGGAGGATATTTCACAAGGCATCGAGACGCTGCCGGACGCATTAGCCGATTTATATTTAGGCAATAACATTGGCGTGCGCATGGTTGAGGTGGGGCAACCCGACCTGCCTCTGGCAAGTTTGTCCCCTGTATAGAGACGCCCGCGGAACACTGGGCATCTCCCGCGCTGTAGGTGTTTCTTTCAGCGCTAAGCAACGAGTTTATCAAGCTCAGTCAAGCGACTCCGAGACCATAAACACGGGATCCTTTGCAAATGCTTGAAATTGTGCCGCCACCGCTTGCATTGCCTCGCTCCCCACCGCCTCACCAAATGGCGCCATGTCATCCACCTCAATAATCTCCGAGTAGGCGTAGGGCGGCGCGTCATCTGATCCTAATAAACCACTCACTTTGAGTACCCGAAAGTCACTGCAACCGGGCAATCGGCGTACATTGGGAATATCGACGGTTTTCGCCCAATTTTCGTAAGTCAGGGGGTCTGTGTCGGGTAATAAATTAAACAAGACGACGATAGTGGTCATAGGACGGCCTTTACGCAGTGATTTTTTTACAGCATACACAATCCGCCTTTAACAGCACGGGCTTTTATGAAGCTAACGGCCAGTGCTCGGCAATCATTCAGATATCCACAGATCATAGTTGACGGCTGCGGGCACAATGGTGTCGACTGGTGCCACCTATTATGAGCCATCGACTTGTCGTGACACCGCTTAACGAACATTTCCCCACGCTCTTCAGTCCACTCGATCTGGGGGGCATCACGCTGCGAAATCGATTAATCCACGCTGCCATCGTCACTCAATACGTATCCGATAGCCGTCCCACTGAGCGATTACTTAACTACTATCGTGCCAGAGCCGCTGGCGGCGCAGCGGCCATCGTGACAGAACCGATTGCGGTCACGCATACCCAACGCCAAGGCTCACGACTGCGATGCTGGGACGATACCGGTTTCGATGATCTGCAGCGCGTCGTTGAGGTAGTGGCCAATGAAGGCGCTCATATTTGGGGGCAACTCCAAGATTCGGGCCGCGGGCATCGATCAATCGGCCGCAATAACGACGCGATTGGCGCCTCAGCGTTACCCGACGATCTCAGTTGGACGGTGCCACGAGTGCTATCGACCAGTGAGATTCGTCAACTGATTGACGAATGGGCAGAAGGGGCTCGACGACTGCAGCGTGCCGGCTTCACCGGTGTGGAGATTTCAGCTGGGCATGGTCATTTATTTCATCAGTTTTTGTCGCCTTGGTCGAATACACGAACCGATGAATATGGCGGCGACCTTCGCAATCGCACTCGGTTTCTCACAGAACTGATCTCGGCAATACGCAATACGTGTGGACGATCCTTTGTTATCGCGCTGAAATTACCCGGTGATGATGGTGTTGCGGGCGGTATTGATCTGCCAATGGCCTCTGCCATCAATGGTGTACTTGCAGAAAATGCAAATGACTTTGACCTATGGACCTGGGTTTGGGGCGCACATGCACGGTCGCTCTACCAGCATTTACCGGATGCATCCGGCCCTCGTCATCCCTATCTGGGTCATATTCAACAACTTCGCGCTGAGCACCCTACTATTCTCAGCGGCGCTATTGGCTATCTGACAGATCCGAACGAATGTGAGATGGCGCTAAACGATGGCACAGCGGACGTGGTCTTTCTCGGACGGCCACTGATTACCGATGCCGCCTTTCCTAACAAAGCAGCATCAGGCAACGCCAACAGCATCCGTTACTGTGTGTCGTGTAATAGCTGCTGGCGCAATATTATCGAGGCCGGCGCTTTGGCCTGCGACAACAACCCGCGTGTTGGCGACCCCGACGAACGTCACGAACGACCATCCTCGGTCAAACACCAACGTCATGTCGTGGTAGTGGGAACAGGCGTATCGGCAATGGAAGCTGCGCATACGGCAGCGCAACGAGGACACCGCGTCACAGTAGTCGGCAATATCGATCAAGTGGGGGGTAAGACTCGGCTTCATGCTCAACTACCCGGCGGCGAGAATCTATCCAGTGTCTACAACTATCAGTATCTGATGGCCCAGCAGGCGGGCGTGCGCTTTGCGCTGAACCGAGAAGTGCACGTAGAAGATGTATTGGCGCTCAATCCGGATGTGGTTTTACTGGCAACGGGCGCGCGAGCATCGCAACCCACCTGGCTTACGGATGATTGGGCAGCAATGGGGCTAATTCCGAGCCTTCGTGAAATGGGGCAGCAACTGATTAACGGCATCGGACGATCGCCGGGCCGAGCAGTGCTGGTAGACCACGACCACACCGAGATGACCTATGCGGTCGCCATGCGAATGGCGACTCATTTTGATCAAATTACCTTAGTCACATCACGAGAACGTATTGCGAATGATGTCTCGCTGATTAATCGCCAAAATATTCTTCAGCGCTTATTCGATCTCGATGTTGAACTTATTTGCCATGTCGAACCCGACACACTAGATGGCCTGGAGGCGGGCCGACTGGTCATGAAAAATGTCTATAACGACAGCGTCAGTGAACTCAGTGATGTGGTCACGGTTGTGCATGCCAGCAGCCGACTACCCAATCAACAGTTGCTCAGGCCATTGTGTGCCAATGGTCTGGAGGTGATTGCCATTGGTGACTGCCGCGCACCACGATCTCTGATGGCGGCCACCCATGAGGGCTATCACGTCGCAAGCAGCTTGTAAGCACAGCTCGCCGTGGGTCGATATCCCACGATAAACAGTTCGTCAGTCAGCTCACTATCTTGATGCCTGTCATGATGAGAATCCGCATGGCGCAGTGATGCTCAGCAACATCAATGTATCGAGAGCCCAACACACGCTCGCTAGACCGATGAGATAACCGGATGAGATAGCCCGGTGAGATAGCCCAGTGAGATAGCCCAGTGAGATAACCCAGTGAGATAACCCAGTGAGATAACCCGGTTTGATCGACTGCCAGAGCCTGCTGACCGGGCACGGTCAAGCCTGTGATTGATCCGCGGTATCCACCTGCGCCACCAGCGGCAGCTCTGTCGTATTCTTGATCTCTGTTACCGCAATATGAGAGTGCAGCTCCCTAATGACATCAGACGCCGACAGGGTATTGCGGACAAAGTCTTCATAGTGACGGATATCGCGACACACAATTTTCAAAACGTAATCCCAGATACCCGCCATGGTGTAACACTCCACCACCTCAGGAAGGCGCTCCACACTTTGCTCAAATGCAAGCAGGTTTTGTTTACCAATTTGATTCAAATTGACGGTCGCAAATACCACCACCTCTAGTCCTAGCTTGGCACGATCGAGGACTGCGACCCGCCGATTTATAAACCCAGCCTCTTCCAACTTATTGACTCTCCGCCAGCAGGGCGACTGAGATAAATGGACCTGTTGCGCAAGATCACTCGTGGAAATAGCGGCGTCATGCTGCAAGACAGACAGGATCTTTATGTCAATTTTTTGTAAGTGCATAACTAAATAATCCGGCATTTTGGCTTTTCAATGGCTAAATATTCCATATATATACGCAATACGCCATAGATCGAATAATCTTTTCTATTCGGGTGCCGCACAATAATGCGATGTAGTGAACGAGCAAATGTCATGGAACAGGCAGCATCGCAGCGACTTCGGGCGGTTTCACTCGAGGACAAATATACCCTTGAGCAGTCTCGTGCCTATATGACCGGCGTCGAAGCATTAGTGAGATTACCGATGTTGCAGCATCAGCGTGATGCCGCCCGCGGCCTGAATACAGCAGGCTTTGTATCGGGTTATCGAGGTAGTCCACTCGGTGGCGTTGACCAGGCCATGTGGCAAGCTGAGCACTATCTAAAACATCATCAGATACATTTCCAACCCGGCATTAACGAAGATCTGGCTGCCACCGCAGTATGGGGAAGCCAACAAACCAATCTCTTCTCAGGCGCACGCTATGACGGCGTCTTTGGGCTGTGGTACGGCAAAGGCCCCGGCGTTGATCGCAGTATGGATGTTTTCAAGCACGCCAATGCCTTTGGAACGAGTCGCTTTGGCGGTGTGTTGGCTGTCGCAGGCGACGATCACGCTTGCAAATCTTCCACACTGCCCCATCAATCGGAGCACATGTTTATCGGCGCATCCATACCGGTACTCGCGCCGGCGGATGTGCAAGAAGTACTGGATCTCGGTATCTATGGGTGGGAGCTCTCTCGTTACTGCGGTTGCTGGGTTGGTTTTAAAACCATCACCGAAAATATGGATTCAGCCATCTCCGCGAACATTGACCCTGGGCGAATCAGCATTCAAATTCCCGAAACTTTTAACTTACCAGCGGACGGCGTTCATGCTCGTTGGCCAGACTCCCCGATGGAGCAAGAAAAACGACTAAACAAATACAAGATCTATGCAGCGCGAGAGTTTGCCTACGCTAATAAACTGAACAAAGTGATGCTAGACAGCGCCCGCCCGCGTCTGGGTATCATCACTTCGGGCAAGGCGTATCTGGATGTTATCCAAGCCCTCGATGACATGGGGATCGATAATCAGCTCGCCGCTCATATTGGTATTCGCGTCTTTAAAGTGGGCATGCCATGGCCTTTAGAGCCGCAAAGCACCCATCAGTTCGCAGAGGGATTGGAAGAGATCCTTGTTGTCGAGGAAAAACGCTCTGTCATTGAGGACCAATTGACCTCTCAGCTTTACAATTACCCTGTTGTGGCACGACCGATTGTCGTCGGGGAGTTCGATGAACGAGGTGCCGATCTGCTCCCCAATACCGGCGAGCTGACGCCTGCCATCGTTGCGTTGGCGATTGCTAGCAGGTTACGGCGCTTCTTTTCCAGTGAGGCGCTGACGGCTCGGATTAATTGGATTCAACAAAAAGAACGCTCGCTCCATCTCGTTCAAACTCAGACTCAACGGGCACCCCATTTTTGCTCTGGCTGCCCGCACAACACATCAACGAAAGTACCCGAAGGGAGCCATGCGATGGGAGGCATCGGGTGTCATTATATGGCGACCTGGATGGATGACCGACCCACACACACTTTTACGCAAATGGGCGGCGAGGGGGCCACGTGGTTCGGGCAAGCGCCGTTTACTGACAGACAACACGTCTTCCAGAACTTAGGCGACGGTACGTATTTTCACTCTGGGGTGATGGCAATCCGCGCTGCGGTCGCAGCACAGGTCAATATCACCTACAAAATCCTCTTTAACGAAGCAGTGGCGATGACTGGCGGTCAACCGATTGATGGTGCGCTATCAATCGGCCAATTAATTCAGCAACTCAGTGGAGAAGGCGTGAAACGTATTGCGCTAGTCTCAGATCAACCTGACCAATACCGAGGACAATTTTTGGCTGTGACTGGCTTCTCGCTCCATCATCGAGATGAACTCGATACCTTACAAAAATCATTACGAGACTATTCCGGTTGTTCAGTACTGATTTATCAACAAGCGTGCGCCGCAGAGAAGCGCCGCAAGCGAAAGAAATCAACGTTGAGTAGCCGTCCGCGCCGTATCGTTATCCACGAAGAAATTTGCGAGGGTTGCGGAGACTGCAGCGTACAATCCAACTGCCTATCGGTATTACCCAAGGCAACGCCACTGGGCCGCAAACGTCAAATTGATCAACACAGTTGCAACCTGGACTATAGCTGCGTGAAAGGGTTCTGCCCCAGTTTTGTATCAGTGCTCAACGCCGTACCCAAGCAAAGAGCGCCGCAAGATAACGCGGAGTTCCTTTTTGAGCCGCTTCCAGCTGTCCAGCTACCCGACCTCACTCGGCCGTGGAATACCGTTGTTGCTGGCGTTGGGGGTACTGGCGTACTGACCGTTACAGCGCTTATTGCGATGGCCGCCCACATAGAAGATAAAGGGTGTGCCACCCTCAATCAGACTGGCTTAGCGCAGAAATTTGGTGCCGTAGTGAGCCACGTTCGCATCGCTCAGCAACAGGAAGATATCAAAACGGTCAGAGTCCCTGCGGGGGAAGCTGACTTACTGCTGGGCTGCGATTTAGTCGTCAGTACAGGCTACGATACGATGGGCAAAACGGCGATTGGCCGAACGCATGCGATTATCAATGATGCCGCATTGCCCACCGCTGCATTCGTTCACGATCCCGATGCCGAATTGCCAACCGCGGCGATGCGCGCGCACATTGAGGAACAAACGGGAACCGCAAATGTACTGTTCGTCAACGCAACTCAAATAGCCGAACTGTTATTGGGCGACTCACTGTATGTGAACCTTTTTTTGCTAGGGGTTGCCTTTCAAAAAGGGAAAGTGCCGGTGAGTGCTGCTGCACTGGACGCGGCGATCGAGCTTAATGGCAAATCGATCGCCGGTAATCAAAGGGCCCTGTTAATGGGGCGGCGTTATGCAGTTTGGCCGGATCGCGTTTTGGCGATGTTGCCATTGTCAGTATCGGAGCAACCGGTTACGCCAACCATCGAAGCACTGATTGATGACCGGGTGCAGCGCCTTACGCGGTATCAATCTGCGCGACTTGCTCAGCACTATCGTCAAGAAGTTGAAGCGGTACGAGCAGTCGATGCCCATGCAGAGGAGGCCATATCGATCACTCGATCAGTGGCGGAACAACTTTATCGTCTGACAGCCATTAAGGACGAGTACGAGGTGGCGCGCTTGTATACCGCTCCTGAGTATCGTGCGCAGCTCGACAGCGAATTTGAACCCGGCTATCGGCTATCGTTTCACTTAGCCCCACCCTTACTGAGTCGACGAGATGCCCAGACCGGTCGTATTCAAAAGCAGGTTTATGGCGGGTGGATGCTAACCGTATTTGGGCTGCTGAGTCGATTACGCGCTATCAGAAATACATGGCTTGACCCATTTGCCTGGACCGAAGAGCGACGCTCGGCTCGGCAGGATCTAGCGCATTATCGGGCAGATATTGCGCTTATCCTGACCCAGTTACATGCTGATAATTATGGCAGCGCTAGCCAGCTGGCTCAGCTTCCCAGCGCACTGCGAGGATTTGGTCCAGTCCGGGAGCGAACACGAGCTGACTATGAGCGCAATAGAGTAGCAATCCGCGACACCCTGAGTGGCGGTGAGGGCCAGCGTGACGTACTTTTATGGCCCGAGGAACAACCCACAGCGTCGTGATCTGCTCATTGCGCTTACATCAGAAAGCAGTCCTGAACCTCGGGGCGAGATCGATACTCGGTATCCCATCGACAAAGTTGCTCACGCTCAGCAATCAGATCTAATCCGGTGTAGCGCATAAACTGGAAAAAAGCAGCCAGCGTGCAATCGGCGATACTGGGCACGCTACCCGTCAAAAAAGCCCGCCCGTCACTGAGTAACGCCTCGGCATAATCAAAGCCACTCTGCATGCGTGCAACTAGCTCTGCCGCTTGCTCAGCATTAGCCTCGTAACCCAGCGGAGATTTTGTCGCATGTACCCATGCGGCCAGATCATGGGTAATACGCATTTCTAGCGTGCGCTCAATATTACGCGCGCGCGCCATCGGCTCTGGATCAGATGGTAACAAGCATGCCGCGGGAAACGCCGCTTCGAAGTAATCGATGATCGACAGCGATTCTGTCACATACGCACCTGAATCCAGCTCTAATACTGGTAGAGTCCCGAACGAATTCCGCGCTAAATGCTCAGCCTCTCGATGGCGACCCTTCAGGGTATTCACCACCACTGATTCAACGGGAATATCGGCTCCCTGTGCGCGACGTTCAGCAAGATACAGCGTGACGCGCATTGGATTGGGGGCCAGCGGTACAGTATATAGTTTCAATCGGATCCCCTTGCGATGAGCTCGCGTTACTTTTTTAAGGCTGAAAATTAACGGTTCAAAGGCTGAAAATTAAAGACAGAAAACATATCGAGCCCGCCGCCTTTCGATTCACATTAAAGCGACTGACTTTCGCGTTAGCCGGCACTTGAACCGGCTAGCGGATTGCGATCATTTTAAACGCCTAAGATCTATTATCAGAGAATTCTGTATAACATTGCAGTGATGTCGTTTAAAGGATTTATGATGTGATAACTGAGTGCTCGCTATACGCAATTTATGACGCGGACGGCACGTTGGCCGGCGAACTGCGCTATCTCTTTGATAAATGTTTAGGGCGAGCCGACTGTG
>JAOHHD010000020.1 GCA_028117185.1 Luminiphilus sp. | reverse complement strand
GTCGGCACAGCGATCGTCGCCAAAATCAGCGGCAACCATATTCTCTCGCTAATCACCGGCATGGCGACCTACTGGCTACTCGGCTGGATCATGTAGAGCAAATCGATACATGTCTCACTACCCACCTAACGTCGCTGCCGCAGTCGTCATTGCCAATATGATTGGGACGGGCGTCTTTACGAGTCTGGGCTTTCAACTAATGGATATTCAATCCGCACCTGTTCTCATCATGCTGTGGGTGGTCGGAGGAATCTCGGCACTTTGCGGCGCTCTGAGCTATGCAGAGCTCGGCGGCGCCCTTCCGAAGTCGGGCGGCGAATATCATTTTCTCAATGAAATTTATCACCCCTGTGCCGGCTTTATTTCTGGGTGGGTCTCTGCAACGGTCGGCTTTGCCGCCCCCACTGCGCTCGCGGCGTTGACACTGGGCAGCTACTTAGGCGCAAGCGGTTTATCCGTTAACCCAACGTGGGTTGCCACCGTTGCAATTGTGTTGCTGACTGCAGCTCATTGCACTAGTCATCGCCGCAGTGGCGGGACACAAACCATTTTTACACTGGTGAAACTCATCTTGATCCTCGGGTTCTCGGCCGCCGCGCTGCTACTAGGGTCAACGGATCATCAGGCGGACTTCACTTGGACAAGCGACTCGGGAGCGCTGCTGGGCAGTGGGGCCTTTGCGGTCTCACTGATTTATGTGAACTACGCCTACTCTGGTTGGAATGCAGCGACTTACATCAGCGGCGAGCTGGCCTCGCCGCAAAAGAGTTTGCCATGGGTTCTCGGTATCAGCACCACTTTGGTAGCGGTGCTTTACTGCCTCCTTAACTACGTCTTTTTGTCGGTGGCACCGATGGACGCCATGATCGGCAAGGTGGAAATTGGCGTCATTGCCGCAGAGTTTGCATTCGGTTCCACATTGGGGGCCTCAATGGGTCTCCTGCTTGCCTTACTGCTGATTTCGACTATCAGCGCAATGATTCTTGCTGGCCCCCGGGTATTGCAGCGCATCGGTCAAGACTACCCGCGATTTGCCCCCCTCGCGCGACAAAATCGGGATGGCATTCCTGTCACCGCCATCCTGTTGCAGTCATCTACTGCGCTACTCTTTCTCTGGAGTGCCTCGTTCGAGCAGATTCTCGTTTTCTCCGGCGCCACCATGGCACTCAATACGTTCGCCACGGTGCTCGGGCTCTTCATACTGCGTTGGCGACAACCGGAGCTACGTCGCCCATTCAGAGTCTCGTTTTATCCGATCACGCCACTCATTTTTCTCGGCATTACCGGCTGGACACTGATCTATATCGTCTTGCAGCGCCCAGTAGAGGCGCTAATCACCGCGGCCATACTGGCAAGTGGGGGCGTTTTTTATCTCTTAGTCCGCGCTCCCCGCGGCGCAGCAGGGTAACTGACTCACACTGAATCGGTGTTGCATTATCGTGACACCGGACCGCTCAAATGTTGCTTTACTGCTGGTCAACACCGCACTTACTTTGATCTGAACAGGCGTGGTAGACGCACTGTCTCAGGCAATGCAATGCAATGCAATGCAAATGATTCTCACTTTGCCCGAGAAGACAATCCCAATAAAAGGAAAAATAGGAGTAAACGATGCAATTCTTAAAATCAGCTTGGCGCGTCCTGCTGGCACTGCCGATCTTAACCTCTTCTTGGGTCCTCGCAGATGACCACATGCTGAATGGTATGAACGTTCAGCAGCCATTTAACCTGCAGGCGAACCTATGCAAACTCAATCCGGGCGTCAGCCTTGACGATTACCACGCCATGATCGAAGACTATTTCGCATGGGCTGAAAAAAACGATGTCGACCCCGTTTTTGTTCGTCAATTCCCACTCTTTTCGCACCAGACCTTGGCGCGCCCCTGGCCTTACGATTTTGTCGAGTTTTTGGCCAGCGATTACGAGCGCTGGGGTAAGTCCTGGGACCTGTGGCTCACTTCAAAGTCGGGGATGGCACTGAACGAACGTTGGCAAGAACTGGCAGTCTGCGATGTCAAACAAGCGCACTCTCAAGTGCTTTACGCTAACCGTGAAGCGCTTGAAAGCGATGATGAGCGCTACGTCACTTGGAATTGGTGCACGCCCAAAGTAGGCTTTGAACAGCTGTCACAAAAGCATGCCCAGTACGTGGCAGAGCTCACTGATAACCCCACGGGCATGATCGGATGGGCCGTCGTCTTTCCTCACACTGGTGCTGCAAACATGCCTGGGGAGTTCGCTCATTTAGCTGTTTATCCCGATATGGAGTCATTTATGAGCCGACGAAAGTCGGAGGCAACGGGAGGCTGGCGCGGTCAACGTGAGTACGAGCAGAACTATGCTGACTGTAGTGGTGAGCAGCTGAACATTGAGACAGTGCTTCATCGGCCCTAATGGCGGCTCAACAAACCGATGGCGTCGCGCCAGCAACAGCGGTCGCGGCGTCCACATTATATGACAAGGAGAATTTGATGAATTTTCGACTACTGATTGGGGTTGCTGGTATCGCCGCCGCCTCTGTGGCGCTTGCTGACAACCATGCCGCCAACGAACCGGAATGGAGCATGGGCAACCCCGTAGAGATTTACGGATGTAGCTTCAAGGACGGGATAGACGGCTACCAACAATCCATTAAACACGCAGCGCTCGTCAATGCCTGGGCAGAGGAGCACGATGCGTTTCAAAACCACGTGGGGCAACTCATGTGGCCAGATTTTTCTGATGGCCAGTACGCCACCGACTTTACGTGGCTCGGCTACTGGGAAAACTATGCTGACTATGGCGCCGACTTGGACAAGCGCGCCGAGCATGGCGCAGAGCTCTTTGTGGAGGCAAACAAGTTTCTTGAGCAATGCTCGCACAGCGAATGGGGGGCTTGGGATGTGCTCCCAGCCAACGACTGGACACAAGGTGACCACATAACAGAGTTTTCAGACTGCTTTTATCAAGACGGCAAAGGCGATGCGGACTTACTCGTTGCTAACATTGCCTTTGCTAAAGCACTGACCGCTCGCGGACTGACTGGCGCTGACCTTGGGATAGTCCAATTGTGGCCACGAGCCGGTGCACCCGCAGGCATCGACAACGCCATTAGCTTCAAATGGATCACGGGCTACCCCAAACACTCGGCCTACGCCAATTTCACCCACATCTGGTGGAATGAAGGTCTCACAAACGAGTGGAATGCGCTCTACGGTGATATCGTCAGTTGCGATGCTGGGCGGGTCTACCAATCGCAAGTCATGAACACACCCTGAGGCAACTCAGACTCACGTCAGCCTCCTTGCCATCATGGGCGGAGGCTTTTACTCACGCAAAACCGTAAGGTCTTATTCAGATAAATTAAGGAAAGCAATATGAGAACATTAACCACGTTATTATCGGTCATGGTACTGGCGTTCACAGGCATGCTGGCACAGGCTGATGGCCACGCTCCACCCACTCAGCCAGTCGGTATGGTTTATGCCATGGAGGTGTCTGATCCGCCTGCCTTTGCTGCCGCAATGACCAAATACTGGGATTCTCCCACTGGCAAACAGTCGGGTGGTGTCGCTATTCTGAGGCAAGTTGTCGCTGCGGGCGAAAGCACTATTTCTCACCTGGTTTCGGTTGCACACCCATCCTACGACAGCATGGATGCCTCCTTTGCAATGAATGCCGCATCGGCGGACTGGGCAACTTTTTTATCCGAGGTCGAGGGCATCGCAACCGTGGTCACTTCATCCGTCTTTGAAGGCACCGGCCTAGGCTCCACGAAGAATAATATCGGTGCCGGCCCCGGGGTTGCCACACTGTACATCTTCATCTCGGTGTCTGACCCCGGTAAGTACGCTAAATCATGGGGAAAAATGATGGAAGATGCCGATTTAGGCGAGACCGATACCATGCTCTTCGCGATCCCCGCCGGTGGCGTCGACGACACGACGCATGTCGCCTCTATTTCAGGTAAAAGTGTCGGGACGGTGATGGCACAGATGAATGCCAATAGCGCCGACAAAGCCTTCCAGAAATTCATTAAAGAAGCGGCAGACATCCGCACGATCGAGCGGAAAATTGTCACTGTCGATCTTGCCGTTTTCGGCAATACCGGAGGCTAGCGTCTGTCAGCAGGGGCAGACTTCCGTCTGCCCCTTACCCTGGCCCGTTCTTCAAGGACTCTCTATTTGCCGGCACTAATATCAAGGAACCTATATTTCAGAGCACTTCTTAAGGGTATTTTTTTAATGGTGCTTGTTAAGGCCCCCATTGTTCAGGGGCCTATCTTTAAACACCCGATGGCGGCAGGCCCTCGCGTTGCAGCACTCGCCCTGGCGTCGTATTCAACCTTTTAGTGCCCACTAATATACTGGGTAATCATACTGGGAAATCGCCGCGGTATGACTGCTATCGACTTTCGATTTAGAACGCGAAATCGCCCTCTACCGTGGTCAGTCCTAACGCATCCCAGTCAAGCATGCCGCCGCGATAGTAGAAAATTTTCTCGGCGGGAAAGCCATCACGAATCATCGCCTTCATCGCGGTTGGGCTCTGAGGACACACAGGACCATTGCAAAAGCCCACCACTTTCTTAGCGCCGCTACAGTCCCAAATATCATCGGCCCGGCTGCAACCGAGTTCATCCATTCGCATCGCGACCTCAGTGTAGGGTATGTTCACCGCGCCCGGGATTGTCGCGTCGATAAACCACTCCTGAGTTCGCATGTCGATCAAAATAGTGTCGGCATCGCCAATGGCATTGAGCACTTCCATCTCTGTGACCGGCACGATACCGGGTTCGGGCACCAATGGCTGAAGCCAACCCTTATTCTTTGCGCAGGGCGTCATCTGGCGCGTTATCGTGATCTCCTCACCGGAAGGTAACGTCGTCACGAAGGCCTTGTCTTCTCCGATAATCCTGAGGTTTTCTGCGACCGAGGCGTTAGCGCAAAAAATGGTAAGGCAGACAACACTCTGCATTAGCAACTTAATCATGGCCATATCTCTTTCTCCCTCTTATTCGTATTACTTATTTGATTAGATCGATAAAGCATACACCTAAGAGACTACAGCAGGACCTCTGCGGGTCAAGTAAAACTGGTCGCCTTGGCGGCGCTCAAGGGTTAACCCGATGACACAATGAAGTTCAGCTCGACCCCTAAACCGGTGGGATCACTCACCGTTAATTGCAGAAACTGTTCGCCGCTGGGCAAGACAAACTCTCGCCGTCGAAACGGCACGGCCAGTTGCTCGAATCGATCGATGAACGTCAATTCGTCTTGGCAAGAGAAAGCAATGTGATCAAAGTAGCCGCTCTGTAGATCAGGGATCTGCGGTCCTTCTGGCCACTCCATGAGATGCAGCACGGGGAGGTCAGACAAATAGAGCCAATATCCTGCTACGGGTACGTCCGGCCTTGGGCCCTCCACCAACCCAATTACATCGACATAGAAATCACGGACCGTGCGCAGTAACGCAGAGGGCGCACGAATATTAAAATGATTAAACGCAATCAGTGACATGACTGCACCCCATTGATATCAGTGTCAAAGGCACTACTCTGGCATCTGCTGAGACGCTACATTGAGCAACCGCACCTTGCCATTTTCTAAAAGAACATCGATCGTTTCGTAGGACGTGACCTCGGTTCCATCGGGATTGGTGGTGGTCACTAGCGTACCGGTTGCCAACCACTCCTCCATTTCACCGTCTTCATTCTCTCCGTCATTCGCGATCACCCACCAGATCTTCCAGGTTGTCTGCTGAGTCTCTATCCAGGTCTTCAAAAACGCCGAATGGGCCTCGGATCCCCTAATCACTTCTCCGTGGGCTGCAACCCCCTTGAAGTTAGGCGCATTCATCGCCGCAATTTTGTCAAAATCGCGATCGTTGTGTGCCTGTATGTAGTCGCTCCAGATCGCAAGATTGGCCTGATTGCCACCATAGAGCGGCTTTGTATTGCCATCACCGAAGTGCTGCAGACCAATGACCACCTTGGACTCATGGTGACCCGCCAAAGCGCCCATAGTGAGCAGGGCTGCTATTAACCCACCCAATACCATTGACCTCATCGCTTTCTCCTCAGGTTATGTCGTTATCAGCGACTATAGTGATCAACCTGACACGCCTGTACAAGGGCTAGGGCGGCACGCTGACAAGCCGGTTGTGGGTTCTCCTCTGCGGCGAGTACTGGTAACGTAATCGCCCATTAATCGCGTTCAATCATAGGAGAGCCCATGGACAGCTTGTCGCCCATTGGAGAGGCCATCAAAGCATACAAACTCAATGCCGGAGGCGGATTTGAGGCATGGTCACGAGTACCGTGCGCCGAGCATTACCGAATGCACGTCCCCTCGATGGGCTTTGATGTGACCGGTCACGCAGAGGTAAACGCCGTGATCTTTGGCTGGCTTACTGATATTGGCGCACAACAAGAACTCATGAATATTGTTGAGTTTGGAGACTCAGTCACCTGCTTCTTGCGGATTACCGATAAAGAGAGCGCAGTCTTGGAGATTGTTGAAGTGTTTCAGATTAATGCTGAGGGTCATGTCAGCGAGATCTGGGCGCTGTAACGACCCCGCTTGCTGTTTCTCTGGGTTTGATTCTCATGGGTAGCGCAATAACGCCAAGGAGTGGATCAATTTGTTGCAACCCGCGGAGGAGCTGACCCATTACCATCCCGTCTTATTGGAAGGCATGGGGGCCTACGACCAGCGTGACCCGTTGGATGTGGCACAACAAGTGTGCCGACAATTGGCGCGCCACTGGGTTCATCAGCCGCCTTCAAAACCCCTCATACTGCTGACTCAGGGTGATCCCCTCAGCGCCAAAGGGATCTCCGCAATTACCCCCCTAGTCGCCGAGCACTTTGGCATGCCCCGCGGCCTCATTTATCTCGATGAGCACATCGCAAATTATCACTGGCGCGATGCAGACCGCACTAACGTGTTGCTTGCCATACCCTACTCAGCCATGGCGCAGCATCTCGAACGCAGTCAAAACGGCATTGTCACGCGTATTGCATCTCTCATTGATCGTCACATTGCAGAGAAGAATGTGACACGAAGCACCCTCGAGAAACCACCAGTACCGGACTACTTTCGGGACTTTGCTCTACTACAAGAGGTCACCAAAGCGGCATGTTCCTATCAGTGCGGTGAAATCACGATTGCTCATACCACTGACAACATTGCCGAGTTCTCCGTGACCAGTTTTTACACGGTGGGCTTAACGTTAGGGCTCATTGATCCGATCGACATGGTGCCCTTTAATGCCATGGCCTGAGTCGGGCTCTCAAACCACCTCCGAGACAGCGATCAACGCACCACGTAAGGCGCTATCTACAGCCTACAGCACTATCCAAAATACTGTATCCGGCATCGCATTAGCGCAACCCAGCAGGCCTCACACGCTGCGCGCAGAGTTTCCAAAGCACTGGTGTGTCTCTTGTAACGGGATTGGTGACCCCAGTCCCAACTCTGAGGCTGGTCGTGTTTGCTCCGGCGAGGTTAAGTTGCCCAATTGGGTCTGGAGACAGGTTTTGTGTGTCGGGATTCAAGAGAGTATCGAACCCTAATCCCGCTATTTTTTCAGCCAGCGCCGCTGGTATTACCCGGGCTGGGCTCCATTACAATACCAACATCAATCATGTTGGATCACGCGCCAGTCACCCACACCACTAACCGACTGATGCGTCTTGCTGACTGGGAAGGCCATCCACAGCTCCTTCCCTTCACACTTCTCGGCAATGGTGGGAGCTGACTTGAGCTGAATCATCTGTATCAACGACAGGCCTTTATAGGTCAGATGTATCAGATGATTCTGCTGCGCTGTGATTCGCCACAACGCTTTGGGGAGTATCGTCGAGGTAGCGGTAGGTGGTGAAGCCGAAGAACATCTCATGCATGGTCTGTAGACCAAACCGCACGGGCATATTGGGATTTGGGTTGTAGGGATTCCGCTCGGAGTTATCCATGGCGCCGCGTGCGATCAGTCGGGTGCCTGCGGGAATGAACACCGGTTCTTCCAATTGGTAGTTGAACTGCCAGTTGAAGTCATATTTAGGCACCGAGAGCAGAATTTCCGACGTGCCGTCGGGATATTCGGCAATGTACTTCATGTGCTTACCCCGGTAATGCATATGAGGCATCAGACCATATAGAAGGGCGTCGCGCTCAAACTCCTGCACACCTTCCAGGGGATACTCCTTGGCATGGGGCGGAATCAGGAAGCGACGCTGACCTGCGGAACCGCCGGACATCACGAATTTGGGGGGTGCGTCGTGCAGGTAAATCCCGATCTGGGTTTCATCTACGGTTGCTTTGCCGGTGGTGGTGTAGTGCATCTGCAGCAACAGACTGGAGCCCGCCCTAACTAGGGCGCCGGAGTCATCCCGCCAGATATCGGGCTGGCGTCCGGGTGCGAAGCCGCCCAAGGATTCACCCAGACCGCCGTCGTCCTGCTCAAGGCCGGCGGTACGATCTGCCGGACTCGACAGGTAGGTAATGACGTGGTGCAGCACCTGTCGGTCTCCGGGCACGTACTCCACGGCGCGAATCCAGATGTCTTCATCAAGATTCAGTGGGACTGGCACATAACGGTAATCAATAACGCCCGTCGCCGGAATATCCTGTGCCGGCACGGTCAACACAATATCCGGCTCGCCCATTGAAAAGGTGGCGTCGCTAAACGCCAGTGCCTCCAGGGGGTCCGGACCGTCGTCCCCCGGCGCGCCGGCATCTATCCAGTGCACTAGCGTTTGCAGCTCCTCGGGTGACAGCCCCGCCGCCTCTTGAATGGGCCGTCCCACGTGGGGATCGAGCTGGCCCGGGGGCATGCGCCGGGTCAGAAGGACTTCTTTCATCATGCGTGACCAGCCCTGCACCATGGCGTGTCCGGTCATTGCCCAGGGGGCAATACCACCGACGTGGTGGCACTTCACGCAGTTGGCTTCAAGGATGGGGGCAATATCTGCTGAGTACGAGGGCGGTGTCGTCGAGTGAGCATCTCGTGCCGCAAAGGTGATCAAGCAGCCCGGTGCTTCAGGAACATCTTTGGGCTGGGCCTCGCCGGCCAAGTAGGCGTCGAGCGCATCGCGAAGATAATGGTTTTGAGCCACAGATTTCTGGGTTTCATAATGAAGCCGGTCATCAATTGGGCCCCGATAGATCACTTCGCGGGTCTCTGGATTGATGATGAAGGTTTCAGAAGTGCGGTCCACGCCCAGTGACTCGGCAATTAGCTGGGTTTCGTCAATTAGGATGGGAAAGTCATAGCCGAGCTCAGCCGCCTCCGCCGTAATGCTGTCGCGGGTATCCTGGGACTGGGGATTGAGCATGAAAAACTGCACGCCCTGCTCGGCGTACTGCTCTCTTATGGCGCGCAGCTCGGGTACGCTGTTTCGGACGATCTGGCAGCCATTACCCTGCACAAAAATGACGACGGCTTTTTGGTCGCCATACCAGCTGAGCTTGTGGTGCTTGCCGTTTTGGTCGAGTAGCGCAAAATCACCTATGCGGGACGATTGAGCAGCACCTGACACCTGACTGATAAAAAGTCCGAGAGCTAACCCAATAACCGCTAACCGTTTCATGCCTCCCTCCTACAGAATTTACTGGTCTAAACCGCTAACGCAGCCTCATCAGTTTACCGAGATCAGTCTGAGTTTCCATTTACTTTGTGCTATAAAACCGGTCTCGCAAAGGAAGGCAGTCATCACGTTGTGGACATAGCGCGCTTTTTAGTGGAACGGAGAACAGCTCTCGCTGTCCTGACAATTCTGATCAGTATTGCTGTTGGCTGGGGTGTGACAAAAACTCAGGTTGACCCCCGCTCCGACGCCATTCTCCCTGAAGATGACCCCTACGCCGCCGAGGTGGACGAAGTTCAGCTGGACTTCCCGCCCAGCCGCTCGGCGTGGTTTACATTTATTGCCCCCGGCGGCGACATCTTTAGTCGTGAGGCACTGGGGGCCATGGAAGCGTTGCACGCGCGCTTTGGTGAAGTTAAGTCGGCGGTGGCGGTGGGATCCTTGGTCAACCGACGCCTCAACGCCGTGGATGAGCTGATTTATAGCCGACAGTATCTGCTACCCCCTCTGGACACGCTCTCCGACAGCGACCTCGCGGATATCCGCGATATTGCGCTGGCCGATGAGGATCTGGTGAAAAGCCAGCTGGCCCGGGACGGCGACATGGCACTGGCGGTCATCAAGTATCGACCGGCTACCGACGAATTAACCGAGCGGCTCGATGTGGCCCGCTCGGTGGTTGCGCTGCGTGACCGGCTCCGTGAAGACTACCCTGACGTGGAAATCTATACCGTGGGCGATGACCTGTTCGAACTGGACAGCTACAACGCTCAGATCAAAGATCGCAATAATCTCGCCCCCCTGGTTGCCCTGGCGACCACCCTACTGCTGTGGGTCTGTCTCAACTCCCTCGTTTACGCACTCTGCACGCTGGTGGTGTCGTTTCTTGGCATTCTCTTAACCGTGGGTACGGTGGGATGGTCGGGGTTTGCGTTTAACCAGATCTCAAATATGGGGCCCCTAGTGGTGCTCACTATTGCCATGGCCCATGGTATTCACGTGATCTCTATTTACCTGCAGGGGCTGCACGACGGACGGATCAAGGCCGATGCCCTTGAAGAGAGCCTGCGCCTCAATTTGCAGCCCGTGACCCTGGCCACTGTGACCACCGGCATAGGATTTTTAAGTCTCAATTACTCCACCTCGGCGGGTATCTATGGCTTTGGTAACGCGGTGGCACTGGGTGTTTTCTGGGCCTATCTGGTGACCCTCACCTTACTGCCTGCCATGATCATGTGGATTCCCATGCGACGGATTCCAAAGCCCCTTGGCGTGCGGGGCATGATCAGAGCGGTCTCCCAGCTGGTCACGGCGCGCAGCAACACGCTGTTCTGGGGACTGTCGATTGTCATTGTGGCTTGCCTGGCGCTGCTGCCCCTCAACAAGGTGGACTTTGACCGCTTTGAATTCATCGACAAGGATTCGGATTTTCACCGGGTTATTACCGCCCTGGCGGAAAAGATCGGTAACGACCAGTCGCTGGTCTATGCGATCGACAGCGGCGACTACTACGGTATTGCCAATCCCGAGTTCATGGGCGAGGTGGAGCGCTTCGCCGACTGGCTGGAGGAGCAGCCTGACGTCAGCGTTGTGGGCAGCTACGTGGGTATGCTGAAAAGCCTCAATAAAGCAGAAAACGGCAACGACGAAGCCTGGCACAAGCTTCCCGAGGACAACCTACAGGTCATCGACTACCTGGTGAGTTACCAGCTGGTGCAAGAGATTGAGCCTCACCTGTCGCCTATCTTCGACCCCGAGTACACCACCGTGCGCATCACTGCGGGCACGTCCAATCTTTCCAATGTGCAGCTGCTCAATCTCAACCGCCGAATCGAGGCCTGGTACCAAGAGAACCTCAATCCCAAGTACCGTGTTTTGCACGGTAATAATTCAATTTTGTATGCGCGCCTAAACGACACCATTTCCCGCCAGCTTCTGGAGGGTTTTACGGTGAGCTTTCTGCTGATTACGCTGACCATGTTGATTGGGCTGCGGAGTTTGCGCTACGGACTGATCAGCATCGCGCCCAACCTGTTACCACCGGCGGTGGTGTTTGGGGTATGGGGGCTTCTTGTCGGGCAATTGAGTCCTTACGTATTGATGCTTTTCTCAATCAGCATTGGCCTGGTCGTCGATGATTCAGTGCATGTCCTGAGTAAATACATGGCGGCACGTAAAGTGGGGGAGGCGCCTGATGAGGCGGTGCGTTACTCCCTGGACAAGGCGGGCTCCGCCATCACCATTACCACGGCGGCGCTGGCTATGGGCACCTTCATCTTGGTGTTCTCCAACACTTACTACTACCAGAATGTAGCGCTCATGCTGACCCCGATTATCGTTGTGGCGCTGCTGCTGGACCTGCTTTTTCTGCCCCCGCTGCTGGTCAAGCTGGATCGACTGCTCGATGGGCGTTCCCCTGCCAAGACTGAGGTCGAGGGCGAGCCGGCAAGCACCCCCACCGGGAGCAGTTAACCGGTCTTTGCTCGTCCTCAAGGGGATTCGAGGCGACCATGTGCAGGGGCGACAATCTGGCAACGGCAGCGGCCCGCTGCACAAGCATTGCGGCAGAACAGTACCCTGTAAAATTTAAGGCTGCTTGCATTTTCAGGGTTGCCTTGAGAGTGAACTGCTTTGGAAATGAAGTATGACGTCCCTGCAACCCCGGCCAGGTCAATACAGCCTCATGGCGCGGCCCGCATCGGTTTACGATTAGCTTTACCGACGACAAGCGTTTACCTCCCCGGCCTACATAGCTGCTGCACCCCACACGCCCCTGCTTTTTCAATCGCCCACCAAAGACCTCGACTGACCACCTATGATGTTCGCCAGTGGCACCTAACTTGGCAGACTCGTTGCACTACAGAGTAATGGAGGGCTAGCGTCTGAACGCTGTCAAAGAGACTAGACTTAGCAAGTCTTTTTTAGGTCATCTGCGTTGTGGCATACGAAATCGCAAAGTTTCTGCACCTAACGGGTGTGGTCATGCTAATGGGTAACATCACGGTTACCGCCATTTGGAAATACTTCGCTGACCGCACTCAACGGCCCGAGGTACTTAGCTTTGCCCAAAAACTAGTGACTTATACAGATTGGTCTATGACGGTCTGGGGAGTCTTGCTGCTTACGGGGGGAGGCTATTTCATGGTCTTTTCCGTCAACTGGCCCCTGACACTGCATTGGTTGCTGGCGAGCCAAATATTATTCGTTGTAGCCGGTCTTATCTGGCTTCTTTTGCTTGTGCCTATCCAAGTACGACAAGCAAGGCTGGCAAGGAATTTCGCTGGAAATGATGTGGGTGATGATTACCGAAAACTTTCACGTCGCTGGCTATTCTGGGGACTCATCAGCACCCTTCCGTTATTAGCAGCAACTTGGCTAATGATTGCAAAGCCCGTCAGTGGGCTTTATTGAGGGACAGTTAAGTACTCCCGCGCCATCACTTGTATCAGCGACAGGCGTTTACCACTCCCGGCCTTAATGACGCTCTCAATCACCACCTACCTTGGCAGACTAGTTGGACAGCGGTGGAAAGGAGGGCTGCTGGTACAACATCCTTGTAAGACTAAAGGGGCCTGAAATATTGGCTCCTTTTTATTTTGGTGTTAGTTTTTCGGACATATCACGTTGTTGGAGATTTTTAGACCATGGAGATTAGGGGGTCGTGTGAGTGCGGAGAGGTTACTTTCTCAATCAATGGGCCTTTAAGTGCCACGTTTGCCTGCCATTGCAGTCAGTGCCGTAAAACTAGTGGGCACTATTGGGCGGCGACCGAAGTTCCCAGTACTCATCTGAGGCTCATCAAGGACAGCGGGCTTAAGTGGTATCGATCCAGTGATCAGGCGCGGCGAGGATTCTGTATGGGCTGTGGCTCATCGTTGTTTTGGGAAGCGGATGGTGAGGGTACCACCGCAATTGGTACTGGAACTCTTGATGATCTGCCTAACGGCGCTACGACAGTCGTTAAGCATATTTTTATGGCAAACAAGGGGACTTACTACGATGTGGCAGATGGGTTGCCTCAGTCGGAAAGTTGGTAGGCCCAGAATCCAATCTTGGAATCGCTCAGAATAAGCAGGGGAGGACTAGTGAGATCAATATCAGTCTACTATATCTGTGCGGTAACAATCACAACGGCGGTTAGGCCTTTTTTCAAATCCAGCTTTTAAGTATCTCAGCAGGACCATCTGTATTAACCACAGGCATTTACCCCCCCCGGGGGTCTGATTAAGACGAACTTCAAAACTGCGCGTAAAAAAGTGTGTGTAATCGATGTGTGTAATCACGCCACAAATGGGTGTTTGGCAGGAAGAGCTAGCGTGCAAACATGAGTACTTATGGGCTTTGCAGGAGCCCTAAAAATATTGGCGGAGCGGACGGGACTCGAACCCGCGACCCCCGGCGTGACAGGCCGGTATTCTAACCAACTGAACTACCGCTCCAGGTAGACGATGCGATGCATCGGTTGCGCTTGACGTTCATTCCCAAGAATTGGTGGGTGATGACGGGATCGAACCGCCGACCCTCTGCTTGTAAGGCAGATGCTCTCCCAGCTGAGCTAATCACCCCACGTCAAGAGAAGCGCATTATAGGGATCACTGTCTATGTGTCAATGCGCTTTCAGGTGCTTTTGGGGTCGCTGACAGGCATCGCGCCAACAATTAAACGGTGTAAACTCCCGCCGTGATTTTGCTAGCTATCCTGAGGAGGTATCCCAATGGAGCTGTACAAAGACTTTCAATTCGAGGCCGCCCACCTCTTGCCTCATGTGCCCGAGGGCCATAAGTGTGCTCGCCTCCACGGCCATTCTTTTTGGGTCCGTCTGACCATCGGTGGCGAAGTGGATCCTCAAAACGGTTGGATTATGGATTTCGACGAGATCAAGCAAGCGTTTGCGCCGCTCTATGAGCAGCTCGATCACCATTATTTGAATGAGGTGCCGGGTTTAGAGAATCCAACCAGTGAAAATCTCGCACAGTGGATCTGGCAACGGTTGCAGCCCAGCCTGCCTGCACTGACAGAGGTGGAGATCAAAGAAACCTGCAACACTGGCTGTCGCTACCGGGGGGTCTGAAAACCCAGAAGCGAGAATTTTTATTCAAAAATGGGTGTTAAGGGATGTACGAGAGAGCAGATCTGTAGTAGCGCCAGCAAACTTCTTATGCACACCACCCGCTGCCGATCCAAGTTTACGGGGTTTATAACAGATATCACACAACAAGCCTGATAGGTATGATATAACCTATTGTTTTATATAGACAATAAGGTATTGGTTAAAATTTGACCAATCCATCAAAAAGCACTGCTTCTCGGGACTAGATAGCAAGGTAAACAAATTATCCAATGTGTTATCCACAGAAATTGTGGACACTTTTGATGACAAGCCACCTCAGGATCGCATCCCCATCCATCAGGCGCCGACCCAACTGAGCAAATGGTGCCTCACCTGATCGCAAAAAGCCTGCGGTTGATCCATATGAAGCCAATGCCCAGCGTCAGTCAATGACACCAAATGACTTGCTGGGAACCACTGTGCGATGGTTTTTTCATGCTCCGCCCCGACATAGTCTGAATCCGCGCCTCGCAGAAACAACGTGTCGCCTGTAAAGACCCGATCAAAATCAGGGGCAGCGCAGAGCCGAGCATATCCACTCCGTAATCCCTCCACATTAAAGCGCCACGGGTCAGCGCCCTCTCCTCGCTCAAACCCCATCAGTAAATACCCTCTCACCGCTGGATCTTCGATCACATCAGCCAATACCTCGTCCGCCGACTGGCGCGATTGACAGTTTGCCGCTACGACTTTTTGTAGCGCATCAAAAACCTCAAAGTGCTGTCCAGCATAAGCAACCGGCGCAATATCCGCGACCACCAAGCAGTTAACGCGTGCGGCATGGCTCAAAGCCAGTTGCATCGCCACCTTGCCGCCCAGTGAATGCCCCACAACGTGAGCGCTATCCAGACCCGACTCACCCATCCACAAATCAATTTCACGCGCATAGTGGGTAAGGGAGGCCTCTTCGAGCCAAGTCGAGCGGCCATGATCGGGTAAATCGAGACAGTGCACTCTAAACTGGCGCGCTAAGGCTCGAGCAATCCCACGAAGGTTACTCCCTTGCCCAAAGAGACCATCGAGCAACAGGACATCGGGGCCTTGCCCTGAGGTAATCGCGTAAATCGTTTTGTTCATCCGCGATTCTCCTTTTGGTAGCATGGCGACTCCGACAATCAGGAATACTAAAATGCCAGGGCGAACTAGGTTACGACCACGACATCAACTGCCTGTATCTATACTGAGGGCCACGCTTCATCGCCTCGCCATTATGACAACCCTGCTAACACTCCTCGCGGGTTGCGGGTCAGCCACCGTTGGCGGAGGATACAACGCGACAACCCCCACCAATATCTTCGATGAATCGCTCTTTAGCCAACTTGACAGTAATGTTGTCGTCATTGCCAACGTGAATCTTGGCGGACCATCACGCAATTATCTTAAAAAACGCGAAATGTTTGTCGATCAGCGTGTTGAAGAGTACCTCGAGAGCGCGGGCTTTACCGTCCGGCCGCAGCGAGAATTCGCGCAGCGCTGGAGTAATGCCATCTTAATTTATGGCGACCCTATTGATCCCACCACCGGGCGCGTAAATCAAAAGACATTTATCCAAATTGTCCAAGCTGTCCGCGAACAACTGCAAGAACAAACCGACATCAGAAGCATTATCTTTACCGATATTATCGAAAAAGATGTGTATTACGAGCAAGGCTTAAACCGCATAACCCGGTTTGATGGCGTCACCCGCAAACCCGCTATTCAAGGCGCAGGCAGTGGCGTGACCTCTGAGTTCGATTGGTCGCGCGCAGTGGCCGCCGCTAGTATCAGGGTCGCGTGGTTCAATATGGAACTCGCGCGAGTGTTCTCTGGAGAAGGCGGTATGGAGGTCACCGATGCCGTTGATACGCGCAGCGGCACGGCCTTTGTGAGACGCAGAGATGTGCTGGAAAACGAAAATCAGATAGACGAAGGCATCGCCATCGCGATGCATCCCGCCATCTTGATGAAGCGCTGGCCAGGCAACCCCTGACCTACACCAACACCTCCAGACCGCGCTCTATACACCACATTGCCGATAACGCACCCAGTGCGTAGATCGGCACAGGACGCCACCTGCTGATCTGGGCCCCGAGTAATCGGGATCCGATCGCGGTAATGACGACGAGCAGCATGATAAAAGCCAGCTGACCTAGCTCGATACCCACATTGAAGAACAGGAGTGCGAGCGGAATGTTAGATTGCGGCAACCCCGTCTCTGCCAACGCACCCGCAAACCCCATGCCGTGCAACAAACCAAACATACCGGCCAGCCACCAAGGTTGGCGCCAGAGACGCCCGCCCATATCGCCTCGCGCCAGTTCAACAGCCAATACAAAAATTGATAGCGCGATCATAAATTCTACCAGCGAGACCGGGTAGTCAAATACCCCCAGCGTCACCATCGCCAATGTCACGCTGTGCCCCAGCGTGAAGGCGGTTACGGTGTAAATAAGTCGGCGATTCCACCCCACTAACAACAGCAAACCCATGACGAACAAAAGATGGTCTGGGCCTGCCCAAATATGCTCAGCACCCAGCCAGCTATAATCGAGAATGACCGCGCTTGGGGTACCCTCGGCAGGCACCAAAAATGAGGGCTTATCGGCGGTGAACACAGCCTGATGAAAAATATCATCGGCAAGATAGATTCTTAGCAAAGCAGATGACTGGTTCTCGCCTAAGCCAGTAACTGACAACGGGCGACCCACAATGCCACCAGGGCAAGTCAACTGTATTTGCCGCAACATACCCGTGCCTTCTTGAATCCAAGGCGATTCAGAGGTGAGCGTGCACGCGGATGGGAACTGCGGCTCAATCGGAATCGCCGACACTTTTTGCGCCGGTGTTTTCCAAGTTGCCGTAAAGTCCTGGTCCGAGAGTTGTCGCACCTCTAACAGAGAGGGAGCAAAGCGGTGCGCGCCCGCCTCCACCGACAACATCATTGCGATGGCACAGAGTAGCCACTTCATGAGCGCACGACCTCATAGCCAGCAAACGCAGTATCTACCCAATCCTCCACAGCGCGCTCCTCGGCCTCGCGCACAAGCTCTCGCTCTATTCTTAGACTCACTTCTTCCAGCGGCATCGTGCGCTCGGGCTGCAGTGCAGAAATGAAGACATAATGCTCACCGAAGGCCGACGTGATAGGTCCGACCCATTCACCAGCGATGGGGTTCAGTGCGGCCAGCTGTTCCGCAAAGACCGCGCCAAAAACCCGGGTCATCTGCGCCGCGCTTTGCAAGCTAAAATCGTAGCCTGAGAGAAATGGGGCGCCCAATGCTCTCGCCTGCTCACTGCTCATCTGATCAGCCTCTACCGCAGCGATCAGGTCGAGCATCTCACCTGCACGTTCGATCGACAAAAACACATGACTAAAACTGTAACGGGGAGGCTCCAACCAACTGCTTATGTCGCGCTGATAACGCGCAACAATCTCATCTGGCGTGGGCGACCCAATGCGCGCCGTCGCAACGATGAGCCGCTCCATAATCTGAACAAGTCGTCTGCGGATCACCTCATCGGTTAGCTGCAACCGCAGCGCATAACCTTGCTCAATGAGTGTGGCATCGTCGGCCAGGGTATCCACATTCAGAAACCGCATGTTACGAATGATCCGCTGCTCAATCGCGACATCGCGATAGTGCAAACCCCGCTGTAGCGCCTCTCTAAAAAGCAGCTCGTCGCGAAGCTCAGCATCAATAAATTTGGCGAGTACAGCAGGACTGATCTCATCGCGACTGAATTGACTGTAGTTTTGACTCATTGCCTGCAAACGCCCTGCATTGGGCGGCCCAAGCACTGGCTTTGGCGCAGGAAAAGCGACACGTCCCGCGATAAACAACAACAAGCCCAGTGCTAAAAACTGCAGCCAAGGGGTTTTTATTATCATGAGCGCACTATCGCGAAAACGTGAGCGGCAATTTAAAAGTAGCGAATAAAAGTTTCAAGCGATTCCTCGGGCAGTGCCTTCTGAGGCCCCTCGCGAGTGCCCAGGTATAGAAAGCCAATCACCTGATCACCCACATCCCCTCCTAACGCTTCGATCACTGAAGGGTCGGTAGCATAGCCGCCAGTTCGCCACATACTGCCAACCCCCAGTGACTCCGCGGCTAATTGCGCGGCAGATAGTGCCGCTGCTACCGCATGAGCTTGCTCTTCTCGCGCGATTTTGGGGTGCGCGACCGCGTGAAGGAGGCCAGCAATGATCAAAGGGGCGCGTAACGGCGCGTTGGCTGCCTTTTCTAATTTTGCCGGGTCACTGACTCCTTTTAAGCGCAGACTCTGCACAAATACGTCACCAAGGGCGTGTCGTCGATCACCTGCAACTACCACAAACCGCCAAGGGCGCAAGCGACCATGGTCCGGTGCGCGCAAAGCCGCTTGCAGAATCGTATTGAGCTCGCCCGCATCCGGGCCCGGGTCAACCAGCCGAGCGTGTGAGTTACGGTTGAGTAAGGTGTCGATCGCTGACATGGGCCTGTAATCCGAAGGTGTCATCAATGGGGGGCTAATCTATTACCTTAGCCATCAATTTGCCAACCCTCTGGAATGTTGCCATGCAGCGGCATTGTCTGCTGCCCAAGGGTAATCGCCGTTTCTGTCAAGGATACCTCAGCATCCGTCAGCACACCGTCGTCAAAATGATACGCCGGTGACCAGTCACCTTTGAGCCGCTGCGTTTCGATCTCGCTTTGCGCTGCTGCCACCGCTTCGTGACGAACCCGCCAGGATTTCATCGCGGCAGACCCATGATGCTGCTTTAATAATGCCTCTGTCGTGCGTGGGCTTAGTAACGCTGCCGTTGCGTTATTGCCGCCAAATCCCTTGCTGTTAACGAGGGCATAGTCTCCATCAGCGATCTCTCGCTCACTCAATGCAAAAGAAAGGCGGGCCGTTTCCACATCTGACGCCAAACCGTCAATTGTGTGAATGCCGGGCAGAATCCCGTGCTGCCAAATCCCTAGCGTTGCGGTGAGTTGATCCCCTGCCGCTGCGGCTAGCGAATGACCGACAAAACTCTTGATCGCGGCGACTGGCCAGTCTTTGATATCGAAAGCTTGTGCCACTTTGCTCAGCAGAGTCGATTCCGTCACGCGGTTTTGCGGCGTGCCAGTACCGTGCGCTTGCACTATCCCACCCTCTCGCAACCGCTGACTACCGAGCATGCTGCGCAGCGTACTCACGGCCTCTGCCATCGTCAGATAGTTCCCCGCTCCGGGCCCCGAAATGGATTTTTTAGCGCCATCGGCCCGAACACTCACAAAAGGCGCACCGGCGAGAATAGGGGCGCCCAGCTCAATCGCTAATGCGTCATCCATCAGAATCACCACCTGAGCAGACTCCGCCATCGTAAAGCCACAATTCTCGCCAAAAGGCCTGCAGGCTCTGCGATTATCGGGCCGTTCGTTTTCAGTCTGACCATCGAGCTGCCGCAAGCCTTTATCGGTTGCTAACGCACCCATCGCCAAGTAGCCATCCATGAGTTCGACATTGACCGGCGCCTCTGCCGCACCCACCACAGCGATGCGCGACCGACCAGAGCGAATATCATCAATACCGAGCCGAAGGTTGTAGAGAAAGGTGGCGCAAGCGCCCAGCGCCGGACCCGTTCGACTCATCGCACCCAGAATATAAGCACTAATAAAGTCGCCCGGCATTTCCGCGAAACCCAGCGGACATTGCTTCGAACTCACTCGACGGCCCTGCCAACGTGATCGCATCATGCCGCCGTAGCCAGCCTCATCTAGCTGACCCATCGCACTCGACACATAGACGCTGATCGCCTCAGCCGGCACGTGAGCCGCCACACTGGGCCAATCCATCCCTAAATCCGCCAACGCATCCGACATCGCAAAAACCGTCATCTGCAGTGCACGCGGGTGGTTTCTGGAAGGGTAAAGTGCGCCCGGATCGAAGCCGGTCGGTAGCTGACCCGCGCTGCTCACCTCGAATTGCCGTGTGCTGGGCAGTAGCACTTCAGACTCAGGCGCAAGCGCGATACGCACTCTCTTACCATCCAATGTTTTGGCGCCTGCGCCAATCACAGTGCCATCGCTCATCGTGCCCGTGTTGTACTCAAAACAGTGATCTGATTGCTCGGACGCGATCGTTGCACGCCGGTGCCATGGCACCGCACGATGATCAAACCAAGCGGGCTCTATCTCTCGAACCAATGTGTGTTGGCGAATCAGCGCAGGATCTTGTATCCCCATCATTTGCGCCAAAGCCAATTCAGTGCCCACACGGTCGTCAGCCTTCAGATGCTCCCACACCATCCTCCGGTAGGCATGACGCCGCGACGTTCTTCCAGCACTGTTGACGCCACCCGCAGCGACCATCACCGGCAATCTGAGCATATTGCATTCATCCTCATTATCACTACCCGCCAAACGTGGTAGGGCCTGTAATCGCAGTGTACCCTCGACAGACAAATATAATATGCGTATATAGTCATATAATATGCGTAAAAAGACAAATAAGACGACCACTTTTCACGTTGCCGCGCTGCTCCATGAGGACATTTTGGCTTCCTCTATCACGCTGCCGATGGAAATATTGGCGGGGGCTGCACAGGCACTGGGCCGCGGCGCTCGACAGTCACTGCGCTTTGAATGCTTCAGCTCGCAGGGGGGGCCACTCAAACTGCAAAGCGGGCTCACCATCTTGACCGAGCCACTCGATGCATTGGACCAAGCGGATCTATTGATCATCCCCGCTATCTGGAGGCAGCCACAACGCGTACTGCAAAAAAACCCGATACACATTGACGTGATTACACGACACCTGAGTAAACGAGGACTCACAGTGAGTATCGGGTCGGGTAGCTTCTTGCTGGCTGCCACCGGTCAAATGAATGGACGCTCAGCCACAACGCACTGGCACTGGTTTGATCACTTTAAACAGCGCTATCCCCTTGTGAACCTAGAGCGCGAACAGCTCATCACCCAGTCGGACCAAGTATTCTGTGTCAGCAGCGTGAATTCTGTTGCTGACCTCATGGTTTATTTATGCGGCGAAATTTTTTCACCGCGGGTAGCAAGGCACATAGAAAATCAATTTTCGCCAGAAATTCGTCAGCGCTTCTCGCCCTCTCCGGTGGGCGCACCGAGAGACCTTCACGGTGACGAGTTAATCGTTGATGCACAAATCGACATTGGAAGAGATCTTCGATCGGTCACCCACTTAAATGAGCTGGCAGACAAGTTGGGAGTGAGCGCACGAACCCTAGCGCGACGCTTTAGCGCCGCGACTGGCGTATCCATGACTGAGTATCGGCAACAACGGCGATTGGATGAAGCGCAAGCACTGCTGCGCCGCACCAATCTCTCCATCATGGAAATAGGCCATGCGGTGGGCTTAAGTGACGCCTCGCACTTTGCCCGCATGTTCCGAGAACAAACCGGATTGACGCCAAGCGGTTATCGCATCGCTGTCCGCGAAAAAGCTTTCGCGCCCCACCCCGCATCAGACTGAACTTGCAGGGCCGTCACAGTTCGGGCTAAATGCCCAGCCCTGAGTAATTTGAGGACGACACCATGACTGACGTACTGATCATAAATGGCGCCCGTACCCCTATGGGTGCACTACTGGGAGACTTAGCCGAGGCATCGGCGACTGAGCTCGGCACCAGCGCAATCGCTGCCGCACTCGACAACACCCAGGTACCTGCTGTCGCCATTGACGAGGTATTCATGGGTTGCGTGTTGCCGGCGGGGCTCAAGCAGTGTCCTGCCCGCCAAGCCATGTTAGCGGCTGGTATACCTGATACGACAGGCGCCGTGACCGTGAACAAGGCCTGCGGCAGTGGCATGCAAGCCACGATCTTTGCCGCCGACAGTATTACCGCAGGCACCAATCAGTTGGTCATCAGTGGCGGACTCGAAAGCATGTCTAATGCGCCACAAGTGCTGCTGACCGGCCGCAAAGGACAACGTCTTGGACACACCAAGCTCTACGATCACATGTTTATCGATGGACTTGAAGACGCCTACACTGGCGCAGCGATGGGGACCTTTGCGCAAAAAACCGCAGACGAGCATGGCCTGACGCGAGAAGCCATGGACGCCTTTGCGATTGAAAGTCTGACTCGAGCGCAGCGGGCGATTGATGAGGGGCTTAATCAAAAAGAAATTGCGCCCGTCACTATCCGCACACGACGCGGAGAGCATACTGTGTCGGTCGACGAGCAACCCCATAAAGCGAATCTCGAAAAAATCCCTCAGCTGCGTCCAGCATTTACCGAAAACGGCACGATCACACCGGCAAACTCGAGCTCCATCTCGGATGGCGCCAGCGCGCTGTTATTAGCCAGTGAGCAGGCCGTCGAAACGCATGGACTGACCGCCAGAGCCCGCATTGTGGCTCACTCGCGTAATAGCCTAGCGCCAGAAGCCTTCACGCTCGCCCCCATTGGTGCGGCTGAAGCAGTGCTGGCTAAAGCTGGCTGGACCGTCGCAGACGTTGACCTATGGGAGATCAACGAAGCCTTTGCCATGGTCACAATGCTGACCGTCGACGCACTGAAACTCGACCCTGCCTGCGTCAACGTTCACGGTGGCGCCTGCGCGCAGGGGCATCCCATTGGCTCAACTGGCTCACGCATTATCGTGACGCTGATGCACGCCCTCGAGCACTATGGCAAAAAGCGCGGCGTCGCGGCACTCTGCATCGGCGGCGGTGAAGCTACCGCTGTCGCGATTGAACTCATCTAAGTCAGTCGCGAAGAGGCCGCCATGCTGAGTGATATACCAACGCTTCTCGATGATATTGGTGCAGGCCGCATGGTCATCCTTATGGATGACGAGGACCGGGAGAATGAAGGCGACCTGATTATTGCCGCAGAAAAAGTCACGCCGGCGATTATCAACTTCTTTGCAACCGAAGCTTGCGGTTTAATTTGCATGCCGATCACGGCGGAACGCGCCCGTCAACTCAATCTCCCGCTGATGGTGCGTGATAATCGCTCGCAGCATGAGACCAACTTCACAATCTCGATTGACGCCACTGAGCAGATCAGCCCAGGCGTCAGCGCGGCACAGCGTTCACATACCATTTTGCAGGCGGTTGCTGATAACGCCTCCCCTCGCGACATCACGCAACCGGGTCATATTTTTCCCCTGGTAGCCAAACCAGGGGGCGTACTCAAGCGAGCAGGTCACACCGAGGCTGGCGTGGATCTTGCCAGGATGGCCGGGCTAGCACCCGCCGCTGTCATCGTCGAGATTATGAATCCTGATGGCACCATGGCGAGACGACCCCAGCTTGAGGTATTCGCCAAAGCACACCAGTTGAATATGGGCACGATTGCAGACCTGATCGAGTATCGCTCTTTGCACGAGCAGTCGATTGAGCTTCACAGTGAGGACTCAGTGCACACCGAGTGGGGATTATTTCGCCTGCACACCTTTCGGGACCTACTAGACGATACCCTGCACTTTGCACTCAGTCTGGGTAACTTACTGGAGGCGGGTTCAGTTCCCGTTCGAGTTCAACCGGTAAACACCCTGCGAGATCTGCTCGGCACACAGTTGGGCATGGATCAACCCTCTGGATGGTCTTATCGCGCTGCGATGGCACACGTTGCCCAACACGGGTGTGGTGCAGTGGTATTACTCGGCGGCACGGAGACACCCGCCACCATCCTCGAAGACTTGGGGCAATTACTGAACACCGAAAAACGCCCAGCGCCACCTCAAAATTACCGCTTGATTGGCACCGGTGCGCAAATCCTAAGACATTTGGGACTGCGAGACTTACAGCTCATGTCGGCCCCGCTGCACTTTAATGCCCTGTCGGGCTTTAATCTCACTATTACCGAGTTCTTGCCGGCGCCGCGCAGCGACGCCTGACCATTGCCTTTTGCAGGCTCAGCACGCGCCGCCGACGCGCCAAACCCGCACCACTTAACGCCGAGGGTTGCCATCAAACCGCTGGGTCACTCGTGAAACGTGACAACCTCGCGCAAGGCGGCCCGCTCTGTTTGCACCTCATTCACTGGGGTCTCTGTCGGATAACCGAACGACAAACCGAACATCAGCTTTTCATGATCACCCAGATTCAAGGCAGGTCGGATCACATTGGCCATGAACCCCAACGACGTTTGCGGACAGGACCCTAATCCATGCGCGACTAGGCCCAGCATAACGGTCTGCACATACATCCCAAGATCACAGGCCTCGCGCAGACCGAACTGTGTAGGCAGCGTAAAAAAGGCAACGGCAGGCGCATCAAAGAACGTAAAGTTGCGCATGAACCAATTATTACGTGCGGCCTTTTCGTCTCGACTAATGCCCAATGCATCATACAAGGCGGTCGCCGAAGCGTACTGGCGCTCCTTGTACACACCGTCGTACTGGCCGTCATAAGGAAAATCAAGCGCGATGTCACCCGCCGCGAATTTCGCAGGAAGCTCAGTGCGAAGTTGCTCCAGCGTCTTGCCGGTGACGACGTGAACAAACCATGGCTGGGTATTACAGTTGCTGGGTGCGCGTTGGGCACCACACAATACGGCTTCAATAATTTCAGGCGGAACGGGATCCCGCTTGAAATCCCGAGTGGAGCGGCGCCGGTCGACAAGTTTCTGAAACAGCTCAGCAAGGCCTGCAGCGTCATTCATTATGGTTTAGTCCTATGCGGGCCTGCTCGGCGGTTATTCTATGCCCACCGACAAGTCATTCAGAAGGGCGTTATCGGAGGTTATCATCCCTTCGCTCTGGAATATATTCCGCGGCCAGCCACGGGGGCAGTCCGGCTCTTGGCCTCGCCTGTGGCCAAGATCGCTTAGCAGATACCGTTTGAGGACAAGCCCCATCGGCAAACCAACTGAGTGCCGTGGCGACGAGGGTTTCCTCCGGGTCTCCCAGCGCACTAAAAATATCGTCCTTGGCTGAACACAACGTGAATCGACCCGTCCCGTCTAGCCCTATCTGATGATATCCACCCTGATTCTCGCCGTTGACAAGCTCAAACGCCGTCAGTCGCAAAGCGACATCACAGTCAGCACGTTCGAGGCCCTCGATCGCCTGGTGCATATCCCAACGTCCCTGACCGACCTGCTTACCGTAGGTATTCTCTCCAATCATCACAGCCTCGACATGCGGATCCAGACCATTAATCACCAACTCACTGGCAGAGGCGGTGTAGCGAGAGGTAATGAACGCAATACGCAGCGGCGAAAACGTCTCGGGCAACGCATCAAATAGGCCCCAATAATCGGTATCCTCATTAAAATCGGGATGCAGATCGTTGACCTGAATCTTATAGGAGGGCTCACCCGTCGCCGCAATGCCCGCCAATAAATCCATCATGGTATCGGCCACCCTCAAAAGACCACCTCCGTTATAGCGAAGATCAATAATAAGGTCCGTGACACTCGCCTCTTTAAACAAGTTGGTCGCGTCAGCGAGAGACGAAAAATCCTCCGAGGGTGTTATGGCCGCATCAATAAATTGGCGAAGGTGCAGGTACCCCACTGGCGAGAGACCAGCGCGTTCGAGTAGGAGCGGTTCGCCCGCCAACGCCGGTGGGGCAATCTCAGCTTTGGCTACCGTGAGATCTATGAACGCTCCGGCCTGCAGGAAGCGGAAGTCTCGAACCACACCCACTTCTGGCGCACCAAAAATCTCTTCATTGGTGGCCTCGCGATCGCTCAAGGCCTCAAGCGTTTCATATTCTTGACCTGTATTGACGGCGATAAGCTCCATTCCCCTTCGCACACCCGCCGCCCAGGCTGGGCCGCTTTCAAACACGTCGATGATGAACAGGCGAGAGCCCTCTGAAGCGGTACGAAACCCAAAGCCAACGTAAGCTCCAGAGCTAATACTGGTCTCGTCTTCGGTAATCGTTGTCATGTAAGAAAAACCGCGGTCACGACCTTCGCTGATCAATGGCTCCAGACGAGCATCAAGATAAGCTTGCGCCGAGTCATACTCAGACTTGTCTACGGTCGCCATTTCGTCGTACCAGAGGTACCAACTGTCGGTAACGGCCTCAACAAAATCGATTTGAGTCGGCACGCCACAAGCATCTGTCAAATCAATATCGCCGGAACTGCCGCCTCCGGCATCATTACCGTCTGGCGGTGCAGGGGGTGGCGCTGGGTCAGGAGTAGCAGTCTCGCCTCCGCCTCCGCCTCCGCCACATGCCACAAGCAGTAACGCAAGCAAAACTGTTACTAACCGGTTGATAACGTGCATCCTTTCATCGATATCTCGGCGTTCATCTTAGCACTATAGGCTTGTGGCAGTTACGCCCACCACCGTCAGCGTCCCGCCGAGATCAAGGCGCTAGAAACGGTTGATCCTCACTGGTCTGATGGCCTACAGTGCAGGACGGCTTGTTCTAAACAAGTAAGCAACGCGCCGATGCGCAATACAAAAGCAAACCGCCACCTGCAGAGGATTCACACTATGCCGTCAATAGAAGATCGATTTGCCATCTCTGAATTACTCACTCGCATGGCCTATTACTACGACGAAGGCCTGCTTGATCATCTAGAGGCGAGCTTCTCCCAAAATGCCGTGATGAGCATGCAGATTGCCGGCGGTGACTTAGTCGGTCCTTTTCAGGGACGCGAGGACATCATGGCGCTCTACCACAACGCCAAATCGACACAAACCGATGTGCGCCGACATGACATCACCAACGTTTTCTTTGACGTGACGGATGGCGTCATCAGTACGACGTCTTATCTGACGCTCTTTGCTACCGAACATGGCGAGACGAAACTAATGACCACTGGCGTCTATCGCGACATCGTCGAACAAAGCGAGGGGGTCTGGCGCGTTGTTAAACGCCATATTGATCTCGACAGTGGCTATTGAGGTTCTAACATGAATCTAGGTCGTATCCCGACAAAAACGGCGGCCATCGACCCGACTCGAGAGGCCCTCATTGATATCCCTAATAACCGACGCATCAGTTTTGGTGAGCTCGATGGTCGTGTGCAGCGCCTTGCCAATGGGCTGAGAGGCACTCTGGCGCTGAAGAAAGGTGACCGAGTTGCAATCCTGTCTAAAAATTGCATCCAGTACATGGAGATTTTTTTCGCCTGCGCTCGCTGCGGTCTGATCGCACAGCCCCTTAATTGGCGGCTGAGTGAACTCGAAATGGCGCGGATTCTGCGAGACGGCGAACCCAGCCTGCTGATCGGCTCCGAAGACTACGCGACGCTAGTGGACAGCCTTGCGAAGGAGACGACTATTCCACACTCTCTCGTTTTCACGTCCGATGCCAGCGCCGACTACGAGCAACTGATTAGTGGCTCCGCCGCAGGGGCAGTAATCGGCGAGGACGAGGTTATCGGGGCGGACCCGGCACTGATTCTCTACACCGGCGGCACCACCGGAGAATCCAAAGGCGCGCTGCACTCCCACCACAGCCTCTACATGGGCATGCTCAACCAATCGATCGCAGAGCGCATCGTGCCCACTGACGTTTACATGCTCACAGGGCAGATGTTCCACATACCGGTTGCCTTAGCGATGAACTATATGGCCCATGGGTGCCCCGTGGTACTTATCAACTTTGACGCTCAATTGGCCCTTGAAGTCATTGAGCAAGAGAAGGTATCCGCCTTTTTAGGCATTACCACCATGATCAATTGGATGATGGCCGTTGAGGGATTCGAAAACTACGATTTGAGCAGCCTCCGTAACTTTCAATATGGCGGCGGTCCGATGCCACGCTCTGTGGTCGAGGCTGCTCTCGAGGCATTCCCCTGCACAATGATTCAGGGCTATGGACAAACGGAAGGGATGACCATGACCTTTCTATCGCAGGAGGATCACCAGCGAGCTGTAACGGGAGATCACCCTGAACGATTGGGCTCATGTGGACGAGAGGGCTTTGTTTCAGAGATTCGCGTCGTCGATCCCGATGGCAATCCAGTGCCGAAAGATGGCAACGCTTACGGTGAAATCATCGTCCGCTCAGAGGCCAATATGCTGGGTTACTGGCGACGGCCTGACCTTACCGAACAAACGCTGCGCAATGGCTGGATGTGGACGGGAGACATCGCCGTTTGGGACGAGCAAGGCTACGTCTTCATTGTCGATCGCGCCAAGGACATGATCATTTCGGGTGGCGAGAACATTTACAGCACGCAAGTGGAAGCGGCGATCCATCAGCATTCAGCGGTGCTGGAGTCAGCGGTATTTGGTGTACCCGACGAGGTATGGGGCGAGGCCGTGAAAGCCGTCGTCGTGCTGAAACCTGGCCAAGCAGCGACCGAAGCAGAGATTATCGGCGAGGCCAGTAAGCACCTTGCGTCATACCAGAAGCCCAAGTCGGTGGATTTCGTTGAAGCACTGCCCAAAGCGCCGACCGGTAAAATACTGAAGCGAGAACTGAGAGATCCCTATTGGCAAACGGAGTCACGTAAAGTATGACGGGGCTACTATCACCAGAACTACTGTCGCATATCGGCCGACAAACTGACCCACAACGTGAAATTGTGACGCGCCGAGATATCCGCAAGTACGCGGTAGCGACGGGCAGTCGATTACCAAAATATCTCGACGGTGATGTGGCGCCACCGCTGTTTCATTTGCATCTTTTTTGGGATGTCGTCCCGCTAGACACGCTGTCACCCGATGGCGTATTTACTGATCGCTTACTGCCCAAGTTTCCACTGGAAAAAGCCATGGCGGGGGGACTCGATATCCAGTACCACCAGCCCATTAGACCCGGTGATTGGCTAACCGCCACAAGAACCCTATCTAATATCTATGAAAAAGTGGGCCGCAGCGGTGCCCTCATTTTTTAC